>JAYEJY010000038.1:0-5495 GCA_034660795.1 Promethearchaeati archaeon
AGAGTAACACACATATACTACTAGAGGAGTCCTAACTTACATATCCTCACAGTAATTACAGATTTAACTCGTATTAAAAACAATAATTGGTGAAAGATTTGTCAAATAAGAATACAACTGATGAAGAAAAAATTTGTTGTAAAATATGCAGCTCGGAATCAATAATTGAAGATCAAGCAAGAGGAGAAAAAATATGCACTAATTGCGGTGCTGTACAAGATATTATAATAAGTACAGAACCAGAATGGCGAGCTTTTACAAAAAGTGAAGAACAAAATAGGAAAAGAGTAGGTGCCCCTATATCAAATTTAAAGATAGATAAAGGACTAAGAACGCAAATTGGTAGAGGTTATCGAGATATATCAGGAAGAAAATTAAGTCCAACAACAATTGCGAGAATGCATCGGTTACGTTGGTTAAATAGACGAACTGGTAGATCAGAAGCAAGAAATCTTCGGGATGCAATAGCTGAACTTAAAAGATTAGCTAGTCAATTAAGCATTTCAGATGATATAACGGAAACTGCTGCTACCTATTATAGAAGAGCTTTAAAAGCAAAACTTATCAGGGGCAGAAGCATAAATTCTATGACAGCTGCTGCAATTTATATTGCTTGTAGGACACATAATGTTCCTAAAACACTAAAGGATGTATGTGAAGTAGGAAAAGTGGAGAGAAAAGAACTAGCACGATGTGTTAGAGTATATATTGTTGAATTAGGTATTAAGCCTACGCCTATAAATCCCGCACAATTAGTTTCAAGATTAGCTTCAGAATTAGAAATCACTATGCATACTCAAAATAGAGCAATTGAAATTTTGAAATCCGCTCAAAAATATCGTCTTGATGTAGGGAAAAATCCTATGTCTATTGCTGCAGCAGTAATTTATATTGCTGGGATTCAAACAGGTGAACGCCGAACCCAACAACAAGTTGCAAAAGCTGCAAGAACAACACCGGTCACCTTAAGAAATCGATTCAAAGAATTAGTTGCTGCTTTAGAGATAGGCGAAGTGGAAGTCAAAAGAGGAGCTGCTGCAACACCTGTCTACGTCAGAGACCCTTATAAATTTTAGAATACTTGTCAGTATCTACCTTAGAATTATTACTTAGTGGCAAAGTTCTCTTTCTTTGCCATTTATTTTTTCTAAAACTCCCTAAAAATAAAGGAGCAATTAATTTTAATTAATGGAAAAAATATTTCTTAATTATTTTAAAAAAAGTTGGCGCCCCGAACGGGATTTGAACCCGTTAATGGTCACTTGAAATAAACTTCGTGATGTCCATCGGGTGACAGCCGAAGATGATCAGCCGTACTACACTATCGGGGCAATTTTAGTGTTTCTTTTCCTTCTTATTATCATATATAATATTTTCTAATATTATGCTCTAAGTTTAGAATAATTATCGCAATATAGATTTTCAACAAAATAATTTAAATAATTACTTAGATTTTGACAAATAATAAACGATAGTTAATAGCGTCAACTTGGTGATATATTTGGCTGATGATGTTATGATTATAAAAACTTCTGGAATTCCATTATATACAAAATGCTTTGGTGGTAAGACATGCAAAAAACATCCAGATCATATATTGCAAAGTGGATTTCTAGCTGCTCTCTTCTCTTTCTCAAAAGAAACTTTTAGCAAAGACGGAATAAAATCGGTAATATTCAATGATTTCAAATTAGATTTTAAGATAGATGAAAATAATGACTTGATTATAGTATTAGCTAATCCCTTAGAGGAAGATGATGAAATTATTGATGACCATTTAGAAAAAACGCATAACCTTTTTCTAGAGAAATATCATTCAAAAACAAGTTCTTCTAGCATAGACCCAGATTTATATTTAGACTTTGATAAGGGTTTGATTGAGTTGGATATTGTTCCACATAAATCAAAAAAGGATTTACCATTGGAAAAAAATTCTATCTAAATTTATTTGATCATCCTCTTTTCTTCTCTTCTACAAAAAAATGTTCGAGTGGAAACACCTTTATTTCTAACATCCACAAAAGATAAAAAACATTTTTTCTATTGGAAAATAGGGTAAGGATTTTGACTTCAGAAACATTTGGAAAAACAGATCTTTATTTATGGGATCACGCTAGTTCAGAACAAACAATTCAGTTTTTACAGGATGCACATAAATTCTTTACTAAACAATCAGTTAAAGAATCTTTCAAAGTATTTGCATTAAAAGTTGTTGCAAAATACTTATCAAAGGTTGGATTTCCCCGAGATGGAAAGGGGTTAAATGCAGCTGCATTATATGTTGTTAATCGTATACCAACTTCCTATCCTAACCACAACTCAAAAAAAGAATTTGCTGAACGTTTAGACGTCCAAGAAACAAGTCTTGATTGGTATACTAGTTCGATTGTAGAAAACCTAAATTTTTTCACTGTAAGAGATAGGAAAAATTATCCATATTATATCGAACGTGATGGAATTACTTTTGCAGTTATTTCTTCTGTTGTAAAAGTCTATGTTGAGGAAGCCATAGTTCAAGGATTTGCCAAAATAAAACCTTTTGATATTAAGGTAATCGTTGATAAGATTTTGGATATGCTTATTCGAAAATTACGGTTACTGCCACCTGTTTTTCGACGTGATTTAGCTGTTAAAATTGAGACAGATCTTTATGATGAATTTTCAGAGGTTGGTCTTTAATTTCCTACTTTTAGTTAATTTTTTAGTCTTTCATTTTTATGTTGGGTAAGGTGGCTTAGCTATAAGTGACTAATCGATATGCCATAAAATTTGCTTATCTTGGAAAGGCCTATGCTGGATTTCAAAGACAAACTCCAAATATCCCTACGATTGAAAAAGAAATCTTCTATGCATTACAAGAAATACCACTTGTTGAATCGATTTCTAAAGCTCGTTATTCTGCTGCAGGTAGAACAGATAAAGGCGTAAATGCTGTATCACAAGTAATTGCTTTTGATAGTTTTAGAGATAAAATTTACTTAGAGGAAATCAATCAATTTTTACCTGATGATATTTATGCATGGGCTTTAGCGAAAGTTCCCCACAATTTCAGTGCTCGAAGAAACGCTCTTCAACGAACCTATTGTTATTATTATCCTTCTCATGGTGAAGATTTTGCCATAATGAAAGAAGGAGTTTCTAAATTTCGTGGAACACATAATTTTAAAAAATTAAGTAAAAGATCAGATCCGTATCCTAATGGTGATCCTAAATCTTCTTTCAAAACAATTGATTTCGCAGATATACAATTTTTAAAAGAATTGGATCTTTATATTTTTGAATTTCGTTCAAAAAGTTTTCTTTGGAAACAAGTCCGAAAAATGGTTGCATTGTTATTAGATGTGGGAGTGAAAAATTACTCTCTTTCAATGATAGATGAAGCATTAAATCCCCAATCAAATAAACCGCATCAAGGTATCAGACCTGCACCTGCTTATGGCTTAGTTTTACAGAATGTCAAATATAGTAATATATCATTTAAATCATTACAAAAAAAATTCTTAATAGAAAATAATCTTCAAAAATATCGTCAAAAATATCGAACCTTAACAATAATTCTAAAAGAAATGGAACAAAATTTATTCTAAAGATTTATAATAATCATCTAGGAAATAATAATCATCTAGGAAATATGCAATATAATGTCTGAAAATAGTTTTCCTTCTTCTAAAAAACGATTTGCTCTAACAGAAACTTCTGACACATGTTATAAAGATAAGGAAGACTATCTTAACTGGTATCGTTTAGATAATGCTGCAACGGTTTTTTCATTAGTATCATCAAAAAGAACCCCGTGTCTTTTTCGTCTTTCAGCAACCTTGGATGCTCCGATTAAAATAAAAGAATTACAATTAGCATTAGAAAATATAATTCCTCGTTTTCCTTATTATAAAGTGCACGTTCGTCGAGGTTTATTTTGGAACTTTTTAGAAGCTAATGAAGGTATCCCGGTTGTTATTAAGGATTCTAAATATCCTTGCAAAAAAATGCCAATTCCCAAAAAAGGAATTTTCCCTTTTCGTGTACGTGCTTTTTCTCATCGAATTGCAGTTGAGTTTCATCATTGTTTAACTGATGGAACTGGTGCTCTTACTTTTTTACAAGCACTGATTACTGAATATTATAAGTTATTAAACGTAGAAATAGTAGATTGGGGGGAAATTTTTAGACCACATCAAGAACCAGAATTAGAAGAATATGAAGATGCATATAAAAAGAATTATCGACCGGGTACTCCTAATCCTCCTGATAAAACACGGGCATTTCATTTACCATTTAAGTTAGAACCAAAAGGAGTATATAATTTAATAACTGGGGTACTTTCTGTTAAGGATATTTTAAACATTACACGATCAAAAGGTGTGACAATAACAGAATATCTTGTGGCAGTTTATATTGATGCTTTACAAGATATAATGTATCAAATACCTGAGAGAAAACGTAAAAAATATTTGAAACCAATACGGATAATGGTTCCAGTAGATCTTCGAAGAATTTATGAATCAAAAACCATGAGAAATTTCTCATTATTTATTACTCCGGGCATAGACCCGCGATTAGGGCGGTATTCTTTCAAGGATATTTTGAAGAAAGTTCATCATTATATGCAGGTTGAAGTCGATGATAAATTAATTAATCAACAAATTGCTAGAAATGTTCGTGGTGAACTAAATCCATTAGTAAGAATAGCTCCGTCTTTTATAAAAAAACTTTTTGGGAAGATAATCTTCAGACGTAAAGGAGTTTTAACTTATTCCGGTGTTTTAACGAATTTAGGTAAAGTAACAATGCCTAAAGAAATATATAATCGCATAAGCCGTTTTGAATTCTTTCCAGCACCTCAATCTGTTACTAAAACAGGTTGTGGGGTCATTAGCTATAAAGATAATTTAGTCATAAATTTTGGCCGTACGATTAAAGAAACGCACCTTGAAAAGTTATTCTTTAGGAAGCTGGTTCAAGAAGGATTATCTGTTAAAATTGAATCAAATATATGAATTACATTAAAAGAGAAGATTAGAAATGATAACCAATAAAGATAAGCGATATTGTAGTAGATGCGGAGTTGAAGTTGAACTAGGAGTGAAGGAATGTCCTTTATGTCAAACTCCCATACCAAAATTAAGTGATGAACCACCTATATTTACAAAAAAATATCCTGATAAACCAGCAAAATTTGATCGATCTCCACGTCGCACCCCAAAACAAAAACGTATTCTTGCATGGGAAATTGTCTCAGCTTCTTTATTACTTCCTTTAATCATTACACTGCTAACAAATATTATAATAAATCAAACAGTAAGCTGGGCCCTTTACCCTCTTATTTCAATTGTTTTAGCGTGGCTACTAACAACAATTCCATTATTATTTCCTGATAAACCATCAATTATAATTGCTGGCGAGGTTACTTCAATTATGCTTTTTCTTTTATTATTAGATTTAATCCCTGATTTAGAAGTTGATTGGTATTTGCGTTTAGCTTTACCAATTCTTGC
>JAYEJY010000039.1:0-5492 GCA_034660795.1 Promethearchaeati archaeon
TTTAAAGGTATAGCTTATAAGGAAAATGTATTGGAAAGTTTAAGGTAGTAGCTTTTTACAGTTATTTTAAAAGCATATTTAATGCTTTCTATACACTTTATTTTCTTTAATATTAAAGTGGTAGCCCGGAACGGATTCGAACCGTTGTCCTCGGATTCAGAGTCCGAGATGATTGGCCTTTATGCTTTTATTCTATAATAGAATAAAATCTACACTACCGGGCTAAACATTGCATTTCTATTTGTTCTTACCTTTTGAACAAGGGTAATTTTCTATATAATAATTTTGATGAATTAGTGAAAATAAAAAAAGAGAAATAAAAACTTGGGGTAAAGATTACTTTAATGGAATCAAAAATTCAAAAAATCATTCCGTGGAAGTTTGTAGTTATTGGTTTCAATGTGATTTATCTTCAGAATCACTAGCTTCTTGGGTATTTTCTTCAATCTCCTCTGTTGATTCCGAGGATTCATCTTCAGATAGGTGTTCCTTAGGTTCTTTGCTTAATTCTTCCTCTCCTTCTTCTACTTGTTCTTCAAAGTCTTCTGATTCTTTTTCAGAATCTATGGTATCTTCAACTGGTTTAGCTTTTCCCTCGACTAATTCTTGACTTAACTCGGGTGTTTTAGGAACCTCTAAAGATTCAGAAGATTGTGCCTCTTGTGCCTCCACAGATTTCGTTTCTTCAATAGCTTTTTGTCTTGCTTCTACTTCTTCTACTTCTTTTTTGAGTTCATGTTCAGAAGGCATTGCACGTAAATCCTCTAACAGATCATTCATTGAAGGAGGTTTAATCCCAGCATCTTGAAATATCTCTACAAACCATCTCGCTAATCGACGCTCATCATATTCGCGACTAATACGACTGTTCAAAAATTCGTTAATTTTATTTGAAACCTCAGCAATGTTCGATAATTCATACGAGGCTTCAATACGTCGACCTTCAAGAAGCTCTAATTTACAAGACATCGTTGGTGAATATTCATTTAAATCTGGAAATGTTAATCGTCCATACAAATTAGCTGTTCCTGGAAATTGTTTCGGACTATTTTTCGGGTTTTCTAATGACATAAAAGCATCACACTTTTTTTGAATAGTAATAGGAATATGTTTATTTATTTTTTATTCTATGACACTATTTTGTACAAAAAAGCTTAGTGATTTCCTACTATTCATTAAAAAAGAATAAAAGTTATCTATTGACCACTT
Source organism: Promethearchaeati archaeon (assembly GCA_034660795.1). Classification (GTDB taxonomy): domain Archaea; phylum Asgardarchaeota; class Heimdallarchaeia; order JABLTI01; family JABLTI01; genus JAYEJY01. The sequence goes on from JAYEJY010000039.1 coordinate 1,210, forward strand.
AAACGAGATTTCTTCTTTTGTTCGGCGATCTTCTCTTCAACCTCAATTTCATTAGTTGATTGAATTGCTTGTTTTAATTTTGCCGTAGTCTTACGTAATCGGATGATTGGTACTAAAATTCCCAAAAACCCAAATAAGGCAAGAATGGAGGGAACAAAAATTGTAAAAAAAGTGGGATTACTTATTGCGAAATATAAAAAGGGTCCTGCTAATAACAAGATTATTGCTGAAAAGGTTAATTGTTGAAGCCCAATATTTGCTCGTAAGGTAATTTTTGATCCTTTATCCAGATTTTTTTGGGCATAAATCTTTATCCAGAAAAATTCCCAACGACCACCTGTTACACCAACTTCAAGTTTCTGTTTTTCTTGTCTATTTAGCGGTTTTTCTTTAATTATTGCGTTGAGTATATTACCTTTAAGATATTTTTCTGCTCGTTCAATTGCTTTTGATGGTGAATGTGGAGATTCAAAATCCATTGTTAGGTTGACCTCTCAATAACATAATATATAATACTTTCAAATGCTTTTAGTTCCTTACGTTAAAGTCAAAAATAGTTTATTTCATCTGCTAAAATAAGGCTTGCCAAATAAGAATTAAATTTCGTGAAAACTGTAAGATTTATAATGACAAAAAAATACGGAATACCTAAATAATTATTGGATGTCCATTAAATGAAAACAATAGCAATAATCGGTTTAGGCAAATGGGGGAAAAACCACGTAAGGAATATCGTTCGTCTTCAAAAAGAAGGATTCTGTGATAAAGTGGTTGTTTGTGACAAAGATACGGAACAACTTGAACTCATTGCGAATCAAAATAAAATCCCCCAAGAAAATCGTTACACTGATATGGATCTGATGTTTGAGAAAGAAGAGTCTTTAGCCGGAGCTGTTTTGGCAATCCCGACAAAATTACATAAAGATATTGCTCTTCAAACATTAGAACACTGTGATATTCTTTGTGAAAAACCATTAGCTCCAACTGTAAAAGAATGTGAGATCATTGCCAAAAAAGCAAAAGAAAACGATCGGATTGTTCAAGTTGGTCATCTTGAGAGATATAATCCTGTAGTAGTAACATTACAAACATTACTTGAAGAAAGTAATACTGAAGATAAAATTATGCATTTAACAGGTCGTCGAATAGGACCTGGACCAACTAAATTAGAAAGTGATGCCTTGGATCCTAATTATCTTGGGTGTGGACATGATTTTATGGTCCATGATGTAGATGTAGTTAATGGATTATTAGGAAAAACACCGTATAAAGTAACAGCAACTTCTTGTTATATAGAAGGTTTTCCTTATGAAGTTGAATTATTTGCTGTGTTTGAATATGAAGGTTTTAATGGAAAAAATGAGGGGCCAATATTATTTGATTGTCGAGCAACATGGCGAGCATTTCCAAAACATAAACGTAGAAAATTAGTTGTTCAAACCAATAAAGCAACAATTACGTTAGATTTTATTTTGCAATCAATTAAAAATGAGAAAGGATTAGCACAACACTTACTAAGTAAATCTTTTTCAGAATTTTTAGGCGCTTATCGAGCAACGGAAATTACCAATCATTATCTGGCAGGAGGGCCAGATCAAGAACCTCTCTATTTAGAAGATAAGGATTTTCTAGCTTGTATAGATTCCCGACAAAAGCCCTTAGTTTCTATTAAAGAAGGAACAAATGCTGTAAAATGTGTTGTTGCAGCTATTAAGGCTGCAAAAACTGGCAAAGCAGTCAAGATAAATTAAAAGAAAGGCTATTTTTTCTTTTTTCTTTTCTCTATTCTTTCTTGTAACAACTGATAAAACAGCTCAATTGCTGAAGATATTTTTTCTTCATCTTTTCCACTTCCACGAGCAAAATCAGGTTTACCACCCCCACCACCATTCATTTCGTTAGTAATGGGTTTAATAAGTTCATTAGCTGGGAATTCTTTCTGCAGATTAGGACTTACAGTAATAATAGTAAAGAGTTCTGTTTTGCTGATGAGTAAAACAATACTGTTTTCTTTTTTCTTAGTAAGGGCAAAAGCTAAATCTGTCAAATACTCTGAATCTCCTGATAATTGTTCTGCAATGACATTAATATCGTCTAATTTTTCTGATTTTTCTTGGAATAGTTTTGCTCGTAATTCTGCTTTATCTTGTTTTAATTCCGATATTTCTTTCCTAAAACTCTTCCACTCATTAAAGAAACGTTCAGCAGTGTCTGGTAAGGATTCCAAATCAATACCCCACATATCTAAGGTTTGTTGCACTAACTTATCACGTTTTTGTATTTCTTTTACTGCTTGCTCACCGGAAACGTATTCTAGACGAACAATTCCATCTTGTATTCGTTCTGAGCCTAACATAATGATAGGCCCGATGTCACCTGTCCGGTTAACGTGTGTACCACCACAACATTCTATATCAATATCATCAATAGCAACAATTCGAAGTGTTTTACCTGGTACCGCTCCACCTTGATAAATTGTGAAGCCATAACGTTTTTCTGCTATATCTCGTGGTAATTCAGTTTTCGTAACAGGTATATTGGAGTATACAATTTCATTAGCTCTTTTTTCAATTGCTGCAAGTTCTTCTCGTGATAATGAATCATAATGGGTTATATCTAAGCGAGCTTTTTTAATCGTTTTTTCAGCACCTGCTTGCCAGATGTGGTCTCCTAGAATTTCTCGTGCTGCAGCATTAACTACGTGAGTAGCAGTGTGATGTTGCATGAGGATTTGTCGACGGTGAGGATCAACAACACAATGAACTGTTTTCTTTTTTCCAAGCAACGGTTTTTTTAGAACATGAACAATGACACCACCTACTTTTCTAACTTCTTTTATTTCTATGCCATCAATAGAACCTAAATCATGCATCTGTCCACCGGAAGTAGGATAAAACCCGGTTTTCTTTAAAACAACCAAGTTGTCTTTTTTCCAGATAATTTCACCATCGAAAATCATTTGATCATAATCTATTTCCGTATCGGGTAAATCTTCTGGTATTACAATTTCTGCTTGGGTTTTGAGTTTTTGATCTTGCTCACTTTTTTCGTGAATATCTGCAAGTTTTGAATAAAAATCAGAGGGAATACGAATATTTTTCCCAAGCTCTTCAGCAACTTTTACAACCATCTCTGGTACAATACCTTTAGAATCATAGAGTTCAATCAGTTCTTCTGTACTGAGTTCTTTTTGTTTTGAAAGCTTCTTTTTTAATATCTTTCGCCCTTTTGCACGGGTTGTTCGATACCTTTCATATTCTAATTCTAAAACTTCTCGTACAGTTTCAGCATGTTTCGTATAATCCGGGAATAATTCAGCTAATTCATCCATATGCCATTTTACAACATCAAATAATTCAATATCCCAATCATTTTCATTGATAATAGACCATGCGCGTCTTATCAAAAAGCGCAGATTATAACCACCACCCACATTGGACGGTAAGGCACCATCTGAGATAGCCCAAAGCAAAGATCGGGTATGATCAATTAATGAATAAACATCTTTCATTGGTTGAATTTTTTCCTTTAAATCAAGGGGATCCATAGCTAATAGTTTTGAAACCTCTACAAACACGCGGGAAACATCAGTCTCAGTGTAATTTAAAACACCACTATATTGACCATATTTTTTCCAGAACTTTTTATCAGGGCTTATTCCAACCTCGTTCAAAACTTTGGGAATAATAGAACCAAAATTAGCTTCATATTGTGTTGGAAAACCATTAATTAACCATGTCGATCGCCCCAACCCAGCACCCATATCAATAACTGTTGTGGAAAGTTTCTCGTAATTACCTTCTGGTGTAAGTTTGTAAGTCATATAAACTTGATTACCAACTTCTAATCCTCTTATGAAAAATTCAAGAGAACTTCCTAAATTGCCGCCACCACCCCAACTATCAGCATGATAAACAATTTCTCGAGGATCAACACCTAAACCAGAAGTTAAATACTCATGAATGTATTTTATGCCTTCTTCCATAAAATAGATGAATTTATTGGGGTTATTGAAAACCAATTGGCCAACCATAACAAAAGAAGTGAAATGTCTTCCGGATAGTCCCACATTATCAATATCATTAAAACGTAAACATGGTTGAGGAATTAGAATAGGATTTGCTGGAGGATCCACTTCACCACTGACAACAAGTGGTTGAAAACCATAAACTGAAGCTTGAACAAATTCAGTGTCATCCCGCCAGCGAGCAACAATGGGATATCGTGGAATAACGGTATGACCATGCTCCTCAAAAACTGGAACCCATGCCTTTTTCCATGTT
>JAYEJY010000040.1:0-5469 GCA_034660795.1 Promethearchaeati archaeon
AATTTCTTTCCATAAACATCTCGATTTTCCCAGCCAATTTGAGTGGCTAACCCTTTGTCATGAACAGCAAATGATGTTGGAGAACCAACACGACTACGTTTATTGCGTTCTTCGGAAGTAAAAGCTCTCCATTCTGGTCCTTCATCAATGAAATGATCATCAATTACTGCACCACAATTGGTACAAATTTGCTCTCCCCTAGTTTCATCATTAATAATATCCGCTGAACCACATTCAGGGCAAGCAAAACTCTTTTTTTCTTCATCGGATTTTTCATTAGACATCTTTATATCACCCAATAAATCATATACTAACACTTATTTCCCGATTTTCCTAACAAGTTATTACCAACCTTCCCTAGGTTTTCTAAATAATTATAAAAAAGATCCAGGAATTGTTAATAAAAAACACTTTTTACACATAAAATCGTCTTTTTTCGGGAAAGATTTTTATATTTCGTATAACAGAAAAACGCTCTTTTGATATATAAATATTTCGAAAAGAACTATACTTATAGATATTTTTTTAAATAAGGAAAATTACTTTAACGTTTTAGAAAGAAAAATAATTGCTCTTTTTATTCTGAATTAACTTTTGATGAATTAATTAGCAAACAAATTTTTTCAAGAAGAATAATAACCATCTTTTTATCAAGAGGTTCATTTTCATTTCCACATTTAGGGGAATAGATACAAGAAGGACAACCTTGCTCACAGGGACATTTTTTCACATGTTGAAGGGTCATTTGAAATATTTTCTCTAAAAAGGTATAGGCTTTCTCAGTTAATCCAATACCTCCTTGATAACCATCATAGACAAAAATAGTTGGTTTAGTAGTATTAATATGGTTATTAGATGAAAGTCCACCTAAATCCCAACGATCACACATAACATGAAATGGTAGTAACCCTATCATAGCATGCTCTATCCCATGTAAACCGCCCATGAGAATCTGTTCTTCCAGGTTCTTTTCGTCTCTTTCTTTCAGTAGATCTTTAATATCTGTTGCTTTTTTGCGTTTTTTCCAAGCTCTCCTTTTGAGTTTCTCTGGTAAAGTAAACCATAACCCCTTTGTTTCGAAATTAATTGGTGGAAGATTTAAGGATTCAGTTCCAATGACTTTATCATATCGTAGAATTTTATAGGCAATATATTGCTCGTTAATCTTCAAACGCCCAAAGAAAAGTTCTAATCCGTCTTGCTTTCTTTTCTTCAATGTTTCTTTAATTTGAATATCCACGACTTTTAGAGGGTAAGTGTAATAATCAAGAGATCTTTTATGTACTATTGCAATTTGATTATCAATATTTAAATATTCAACAATGTAAGTTTCCCCCTGATGAAGTAATATTGCTCCTTTATGTGCCTCGCGATAAGCTTGTAATCTATCCATAGTTTCTAGTATTTTCCCATCACAAATAATTTTGAATATGTCAGAGGAGATATTATTCAGGTTGACCACTTCTGTTGCTCTTTTTGTCGCAGCATAGACCCACCCTCGAGGGGTTTTCCGAACTAAACGTTGTGCTTCTAAAGCTTCCAAAATACCTTTATCTTGAATATTCAAAAATTCTTTATCGCGTTGAAGATTAATTGGTAATTCGGCTGAAGCACATAATAAATGGCCAGAGAATATGTATGGATTTCGCACATTAACAATAGCATGTTCATGGGATTTTTCAAAAAATGCTGCTGGGTTATTCATAAAGTATTGATCAAGCGGATTTTGAAAAGCAACTAAAGCTGCAATAGAATCATTTATCTCACGGCCTGCTCTGCCAGCTTGTTGCCATGTAGAAATTATTGTTCCTGGATATCCAGATATTATTACACAATCTAAAGTTCCAATATCAATCCCTAACTCTAAGGCATTCGTTGAAACAACACCTTGAATTATTCCTTTTTTTAAATATTGTTCAATTTCACGTCTTTCTTCAGGTAAATAGCCAGCTCGATAAGCAGCAATTTTATTAGTTAACTCTGGAAAATCTTTTGATAAAGCTTCTTTTGTCCATAAAGTAATTAGTTCAGCCATCTTTCTTGAAACAGTAAAACACAAAGTCTGTAACTCTCGAGTGATAAAAAACTGAAACAGATCCTTTGTTTCTTGATGAGTAGAAAGTTCTCTTGAGTCATCAAAATAGGGATTATAAAATAAAAAGAATTTTCGACCGCTTGGTGCACCATCATTTTTAATAAGTGAGAAATTAGCATTTACAAGCTTTTCTCCAAATTCTCGGGGGTTAGCTAATGTAGCAGTTGATAAAATAAATTGAGGATTAGCACCATAAAAATTACAAAGACGTTGAAAACGACGGAATAACCATGCAACATTAGACCCAAAAACACCTCGATAATGATGCGCCTCATCAATAACAACAAAAGCGAGTTGATGATAAAACTGACTCCATTTTATATGCCATGGGAGAATATGATGAAGTTCATAGGGATTACTAATAATTACTCGAGAGTTTTCTCTAATTTTAGGGCGTTTATGTCTTGGAGTATCACCATCATACACTTGAGGATTAACTGAAATTCCACTTTTCTCTTCCATTTCTCGTAAAACTATTAATTGATCATTTGAAAGCGCTTTTGTAGGATATAAATACAGTGCTGTAGCGTGTTTCTGCTTGGCTAAATACTCAAAAATAGGGAGATTAAACGCTAATGTTTTCCCTGAAGCAGTAGGGGTAGTAATAATAATATTTTTTCCTTCACGTAGATACTTTATAGCTTCACATTGATGTTTATAGAGCTTAATTTTTTTGCTTTGAAGATATTTTTCTAAAGCAATTGGAAGAGGTGGCGAGAGATTCCCATAGACTGGTTCTTGAGCAGGAAGTGTTTCAATATGCTCAAGACGATCACGGAAGCGTGAGTGATGTTTCAACTCAGCTAATATTTGTTCAATCATATAGCCATTCCTCTGATAACTTCGCAAAGATCGTCGCAAGAGAAAGAAGATCTTGCTTATTATGTTCAATGATGGGAATTAATGGGCCAACATTTTGCTGCTCAAGATACGTATCATAAAATTCTGGGACAAGAGCACTAGGAATATCATCAACACGTTGAATACCTAATAGGTGTGATTCAATGGTTGTTAATTGACAATTTGGAAGTTGATTCTTCCATGCTCGACGGGCAAAATGCAATAAGTCGAAATGATTGTTTCTGAAACCAGATCCAATACCATAAAAAGCGAATCGTTGATTAATATAAGGAATATCAAAGGCACGACCATTATAACTAATAAAAACTGCTTTATCATCAATGATTTGTGACAAAGCAACTAACGCAGCAGGCTCTTCAGTAATATCCCTAAGTAGTAATTGATTAAGTTCCACAATCGACTCATGAATAGTTGCAACGCCAAAAAGAATAATGGGTCGAGAAAACAACCCTAAAGTTTCAATATCAATTATTACAAAATCTTCTGGTGAAAAAAAACCAGCAGCATAAAAAAGTAATGGATGAGAAGAAGAAACCCAGTAGCAATTAGCAAGCTGAGAAATAATAGTATCATAATCATCTTCGGTAAAAGGGGAAAGGAAGTCTCTAGCGAGAGAACCAAAGCGTGGATGATTAACTAAATCATCTATAGTGCGGTATCCTTGAGCCTTTAATTGCTGTTCAGTGATTTCACCAATACCATATAATAATTTCAAATCACTAAGAATTTTATCACGGGAAAGAGAGGATGAAAGTTGGGGGAAATCACACTCTTTATGAGAGAAGATATTGAAACAAGAACCTTCATTTGTAACAATTACTCGCCCAGAAAAAACGTCCTCAAGAGCTTGTCCTTTGTACTCAGCCAATAATCTTTGTTTTAATTGATTGGCTTGTTGAAATTCCTGATCAAAGAAAAAGCAAGGATAAAAGGACTGTCTTGATATTTTTGCGTGAGAAGAATCATGAAAAAAAGAGTAGGAAAAGGAATTACTTGAGTAAGGAGAAGTATCTTTAGCAATAAGAGGTTTTTCTTGCAGTATCTTAACATCAGTAACCTCTTCAAGACTTCTGCGTAATTGCTTAGCATAACGATCTAAAGCGGACTCAAGCGGTTCTTTATCATCAGCCATAACGCTGTATCCTCACCAATAAGTAACTACCGATAAATTGATTATTATTTAAAAAATACGCTATACATACTGACTCCGGTATAATTTATCAATGAGTTCTTATAATTGTAATTAACATTAATAATCGACTCTCGAGTCTCCACCAAAAGTAATATGCTGAAATTATGGATTATGAATATTTCTTGAAATAAAGCTAAAAACACCTAAAGTAAAAGAAAACGGGGATAATTCATAATAGAAGTTTTTATCCGCATATAAGGAAAAGAGAGAGACAAAAATGAAATTTAAATTACCCAGAATACTAACTATCATTTATAATGTATTAATCTTCTCCGTAATTCTCACAATATTCTTACCAATAGCCAAAGGAGAACTATTAAATCAATATGAAACAATAGGAATATAGGGAAATTATGTGCTGTTGTAAGCCGGACAAATAATTGCTAATGGAAACTATGGTCCCACAGCAGGTTACTCTTTAGCAATAAAACCACTAATAATAATGGGTATGATATTTGGTATCCTCTATCAACTTCACTAAGAGAACCCACCCAAAGTGAACGCCTATCGGAAAAAGCAACAAAAATCCTTATTAGAACATTCAGGATAATTCACACGATTGGGGAAATTTTGGGTTTCATAATGATGATGCTTTTTATGAGATTCGTACTGCAATTAAACTAAGGTACAAGGGTTTACCAACTTGGTTTCTTATTTTATACCAGCACAATAGCTTTTGGAGCAACCATAATCCTCGGAACATGTGTGTCGATAGCAGAAATAGAGATACCGGGGAAATAAAAAGTGAAAAAAACAGAAGAAACAACAACTCAAGAAAAAGAAGACTTTACACAAGAACAATCGAAAGCAGAAGAAACACTGATTCCAGAAAAAAATAATTAGTAATATTACTGAGAATTCTGCAAAGGAAAAACTTGTGAATAAAAGACGTTTGCAAAAAGCCTTATAACAAGAATCCTGTACAATGGTTTTTTATTCCTTTCTTGATCGCTACCAAGCTATGATACAAGAAAAAGAATAACAAAAACAACAACATATAGAAAACAACAATTGAAAATAAGAAAAAATAAGGCAAAAAATAAGAAAAAAAGAAAAAAGGGAAAATTAGGACTTAAGCTTAGGATCAAGGGCGTCACGCAAGGCGTCACCCATTAAATTAAAGCTAAGAATTGTAATAAAGATCATTGTAGCAGGCCATGTGGGCATCCACCAGTAATCAATCAAGTGATTATTGTGGTATGATAGGTCGTCTCCCCATGATACTGCTGTTGGGTCTCCTAATCCGAAGAATGCTAGTGCTGCTATTGTCATTAATGTGTTTGCTATTCCCAGTGTTGTTATAACTATTACTGGTGATAGC
>JAYEJY010000041.1:0-2622 GCA_034660795.1 Promethearchaeati archaeon
AAGGTTATGGTAATAAATTAATGGAATTTATAGAAAATAAGCTCATAAGTCAACATCAGTCTCAAGAAAAATCATCAAAATTATTGATGACTTTAGTTGTGGCTGTCAATAATATACCAGCAATCAATTTATATAAAAAACGAGGATATACAATTATTAAGAAAATTATGGGATATTACTCATCAAATGAAGATGGCTATTTAATGGTTAAAAAATTACAAAGTTAATTAGTTTAAAAACCGTTTTTTACAGTAATGAAAAGGTATTTTTTTTTTATTATACAATACCCACTTGTAACTAAAACAGTAAAACAAATACATTTTTAATTGATTACTGAATCATCAAAGATTAAAGACAATAGGAGTAAAAAAAGAATGAATCCAGAGGTCGACCCAGAAGATAACAAAGAGGACCTATCAGATAAAGATAGAAGTTATTTACTTTCATACACAAGACATTTAGAACGCAAAATCCGTACTTTAGAAACCGAAAAACAGCTAATAGACAATGAACGAATGAGGATGGATCGAGAAATAGCTTCTATGCGTAATGATCTTGAACAAATGAAACGAACACCTCTGATTACAGGAACTATTGTTGACGTTTTAAATGATAATAGAATCATTGTTAGAAGTTCAAGTGGACCTATGTTTGTTGTAAATGTAATTAAATCAATTAATAGAAAAAAGCTTAAAGCTAATGCCCGAGTAGCCCTTAATCAACGAAACTTTGCAGTAGTAGAAGTCCTACCACAAAAGAAAGACCCGATGGTATCAGCTATGGAAGTTGAAGAACGTCCTGACGTGTCATATGCTGATATTGGTGGGTTAAAAGAACAAATAATCGAATTACGAGAAACAGTTGAATATCCTCTTACTAAACCAGAAATATTTGAAAAAGTTGGTATCCAACCACCAAAAGGTGTCTTACTATTTGGACCCCCAGGTACGGGGAAAACATTATTAGCTCGAGCAGTTGCACACGAAACAAACGCTACCTTTATTCGTGTAATTGGTAGTGAATTGGTTCAAAAATTCATAGGAGAAGGTGCCCGATTAGTAAGGGAAATTTTCCAATTCGCTGAAGAACGTTCACCAACAATTCTGTTTGTTGATGAATTGGATGCAATTGCCTCAAAGAGATTGGATATTGCGACAAGCGGTGATAGAGAGGTTCAACGCACATTGATGCAATTGTTAAGTAATCTAGATGGATTTGATACACGTGGAAATGTACGTGTTATCGCTGCAACAAATAGACCGGATATTCTGGATCCAGCATTATTACGACCTGGTAGATTTGATCGTGTTATTGAAATCGGAATGCCTGATAAAGATGAAAGAAAAGCTATATTCCAGATTCACACAAGAAATATGAACTTAGAAAAATCGGTTGACTTCGATATCTTGGTTTCAATGACTGAAGGTGCTACAGGTGCCGATATCAAGAATATTTGTACAGAAGCTGGTATGTTTGCAGTCAGAAATACTCGAGAGAAAATTTCCTCTGAAGATTTCAGAGATGCTGCAAATAAAGTGATGGGTAAAATAAAAGCTAAGATTACTAGCAAAGAACAATATTTTGTCTAAGAAAAAGTTATTCTTCTAATTCTTTTTCTTCTAATTTTTCTTTTATTTTCTTTAATTGGGCAAATTGTTCTCTTTCTTGCTCCTCAAGTGTTGTTTCGATGAAATTAATCTGATTGCTTAATTTAGGTATTAAGATGAAGCGTAAAGCATTAACTCTTCTTTTTGTTTCATTAATGGCTTCACCCAAAATTTCTAACATAGCTAATGTTTCAGCGAGAATGACGATTTTTTCGATAGCCCTACGGTATTTTTCAACGGTTGTTTCTAATTGTGAACTTGAGCTAATTAAGCTATAGAATAAACGTGATTCATCCTCGTCACGAATTTTTTCAAGATCCAATTTTGGAACAATTACACCCGCAACATTGTTTTCATAAGCTTCAATTTTCCATATTTCAGGAGCCCCAAAAGAAATTTCTCTTAAACGTAATGGCCCAATAGCTATTTCTGAGTCAATTAAAGCATCATAAGCAGCACGAGTTATTTTTGATGTTTCTTCTCGAAGCCCACGAATTGCATCTACAACTTCAAAAAAACGAATAATTAATGAATCAAGTTTTTCTTGAAGAAGGTCATGTCCTTTCTCAGCTAATTCTTTTCTTTCTCGAAGTTTCATCAAATTCATTCGAGTAGCTTGTACACCTTCACTCATTCTTTACCCAACTGCTTACATTTATGGTAATCTTCTTGAATATATCTTCTTCATAAAAAGTTTTTGACAAGACTTATTCTCAAAAAAACTTATTAAATGTCTATTATTTGAATGCTATTACCAACTATTAATCTCAAATATCTGAAAGTGAATAGTTTATGAACCATAATGAAAAAAACATTAATTCTCAACATGTCCCCCAAAAAATAACTATATTATTACGTGTACTACGATATTTTTTACTAATCTTTCTAATGATTACCATCATTTTATTCATTCTTATGGTAAGTATCTTCAAAACAAATCCGTTTTATATACTTTTCATTATCAGTCTTAGTCTTACCCTCTTTTGCTTTTTAATTTATATTTTGATTGATAGTT
>JAYEJY010000041.1:2632-5462 GCA_034660795.1 Promethearchaeati archaeon
GAAAGAAAATTGAAACTCGTACATAATTTTCTTATTTTAATTTTTAAAATAACCTTTAAATAGTTTCAATAATGAGTATTAAATTCCTCACTAATAGGATATAATTTATGCAATAATATTAGGCATTAGTTGAAGGGCGTACTATGGTTAATTTAGATAAAAAGTTAGATAATGTACTAGGTTCACATAAAAACATTTTATCAAATCCTGAAAGAAAGGTTTTGATAAAAGAATCAGTTGATAATAATGAAGCATTCATTAGCGCAAATAGCGCTTTAGCGACATGGACTCCTCCAGAATCTACCGGAAGAAGTCCAAAAGATACTGTTATCGTAAAAAGAAAAGAATCAGAGGATACTATTGATTGGTCATCTCCAAATTGTATCCCCATAACAGAGGAAACATTTGATATGGCTTGGAATGATGCCATCAACCTCTTATCTGCAAAAGAAAAGATCTATATAACAGATCGAACGTTGATTGCAGATCCCTCATATTCTTTAAAGGTTAAAACAGTTACCGATAAAGCATTAACAGCATTATTCACATATAACATATTCCGACCACTTCATGATAAAAAAGATACGAAGAGCATTTATGAAAATAAACCATTTAGATTGTTAGTTTTACCATATAATAAATTAAATCGAGAACGATATAAAGGACGTCTAAGGAAACTAGAAGATGGAAAAACTAGTAATATGATTGTTGCAATGGATTTCGACCGTTACAAAGGTGTTATTATTGGTTCAGCTTATGGTGGTTCTGTTAAGAAACTCATGTTTACAGTTATTAATTACTTATTACCAGGAGATGGAATTTTGCCATTACATTCTTCTTGTAATGAAGGGTCTGACGGTGATACAGCATTATTATTGGGTTTATCTGGAACTGGCAAAACTACCCTTTCAGCTGATCCATCTCGTGCTTTATTAGGTGATGATGAACATGGTTGGAGTGATAATGGTGTTGCAAATTTTGAGAATGGATGTTATGCTAAATTAATAAATTTGCGTGAAGAAAAAGAACCCGAAATTTATAATGCTATAATGCACAATGCTGATTATCTGGAACATGGTGCTATTTGTGAAAATACGATGATGTATCCTGATGGCACATTTGATTTTTTTGATGATAGATTAACCCCAAATTCCCGTGGCTCATATCCTCTTACCTTTTTATCAAATATTAAGAAAGTTCCAGTTGGAGATCATCCTAGAACAATTCTTTTCTTAACAGCAGATGCAAATGGTGTTTTACCCCCTGTTGCAAAATTAACACCTCCTCAAGCAATGTTATGGTTCCTTATGGGTTACACAAGTAAATTAGCTGGAACTGAAACCGGTGTTACTGAACCAATTTCTACTTTCTCACGTTTCTTTGGTGAACCTTTTATGCCACGAAATCCTGATGCTTATGCTGATTTATTGGGTGAAAAGATGAAAGAACATGAAACTCAAGTCTTCCTCATAAATACTGGCTGGAGTGGTGGGCCATATGGTGTTGGTGAAAGAATGGACATAAATCTTACTAGACGATTAGTTGATGCTGCTTTAAATGGGGAATTTGATGATGTAGAATGCCGTGAGGATGAAATTTTCCATTTACATGTTCCCATTGAATGTGAAGGAGTACCTTCAGAAGTTTTATGGCCTCGAAACACATGGAAAGATAAAAAAGCCTTTGATAAAAGAGCCAAGGAGCTTGCCCAAGATTTCAAAGAACATTTTGATAAAGCCTATGGTAACAAAGATCTTAATCCTGAAATAATCAAAATGTGTCCGGGTAAATAAGCCCTTTTTCTTTTTTTATTCCTAAGATAATTATTTTTAATAGTAAAATTCATATTCATTTTAAAGCTTATTTACAAATACTTATGAGAAGTGACCAAATAAACGCAAATAGGTTGATATAATTGGATAACTCAAATGAGGTTGAAGAGGCATTAGCGCAACTTCGATCAGAAAATGAAAAGGCTAGAAGTCAAGCTGCTTTAAATTTAGGTTGGATTGGTGATGAAAAAATCATTGACCCCTTATTATCAGTTTTACAATTTGATACTTCACCTCTTGTTAGAGCTAATGCTGCAATGTCATTAGGTCAATTAAAAAATAAAAAAGCAACTGAAATCTTAATTGAACAATTAGAAGCTGATAAAGATCCAAATGTTCGTGGAATGATAGCTTATTCATTAGGACTCTTGCAAGAACCAAAAGCAATAGATCAGTTATTGCATGTATTGAAAAATGATGAAGATGAAGATGTGAGGATAGCTATAGCTGATGCTTTAAGTAATTTTATTAAAAAAGAAGTTGTTAAGGCATTATTAAGAGTATTAATATTTGATTCGAGTGATAAGGTTAAAAATGAAGCCAAAGAATCACTTGAAAAAATTAAAAAACAAGAGAAAAGCCTTGAAATTAAAAAATTAATTTCTACTGTAAAAGAAGAAGTACAAAAAGAGCGGGAAAAGGAAGCTAAGGAAAAAGAGGAACTAAAAGAAAAGGAGGATAAACAAAAAAGCCTCCTAAAACATATAAAAGAAAAAGAATTAGAGGAAAAAAGTAAAGCACTCTTAAATACCATTATTTCAGATTTACCAAAAGTAGTTGAATATTCAATTAATAATGAAAAAATTTCTTTTAAACCATTTCTTCAAAAATATTCCTGTTCGAATGAACTGTTTGCTCTAGCACTCAAAAAATTTAATGAAAATTCAACAGAAAAGATAGATATTGACTTAGGAAAAGAATATTTTCAAATTCATAAACCAGATCAGATACTGAGTAACGACGCGAAAGCAAAAATGAAATTATTACGTAAAAAATTT
>JAYEJY010000042.1:0-5404 GCA_034660795.1 Promethearchaeati archaeon
TAATATTATTAATAGAATTTTTACACGTGTTTGTATTCATTTTGAAGATTATGTCTTTATCTGTTCACAATTCCTAAAAAATGTCAGTAATAACAATAATGACTAATTATTTACTTATTCTTGTTCCTGCCTTATCAGATATTGCTTGTATTGCCTTTTCTGGGGAGGTTATAATTGATAATTTTCCTCCGTTTTCAACAAATCTTACTGCTGATTCAACTTTAGGTTTCATGCTCCCTTTGGAAAAGTGACCTTCATTAACATATTTTTTCATTTTTTGTATCCCAATTTTACCTATAGCTTTTTGGTTTTTTTTCCCATAATTCAGAAAAGCATTCGCTACATCTGTAAGTATCATTAATACATCTGCATTAATTTGTGTTGCAAGGACTTCTGTTGCTCGATCCTTATCAATTACTGCTTCAACATCAATAAAGTCGCTTTTTTCTCGGGCAACTGGTATCCCGCCACCACCAACTGCTATAACAATGTCACCTGCTTTTACACATCGTTTGATTGTTTCTCCTTCTAAGATTTTCAATGGTTTGGGTGATGGAACAACTTTACGGAATCCCCTGCCGGCATCATTGATGTACATATCTTTTGTTTTGCGATGTAATTCTATAGCTTCTTTTTCTGTATAAAATGGTCCAATAGGTTTTGTGGGTTCTTTAAATGCAGGATCATCTTTTTTTACTAATACTCGAGTAATAATTGCAACAACACGTTTATCTGTCATTCCTTCATCAAATAGTTTTTCTTCTAATGCTGTTTGGATCATAAATCCAATTTGCCCTTGAGACATTGCACCACAAATATTCAATGGCTGGGCTGGAATATCTTCTTTTTCTCCAGTCTTTTGTTGAACTAAGATATTTCCAACTTGAGGACCATTTCCATGTGTTAAAATTACCCCATATCCTTTTCTTAAAATCTTATAAATAACAGTAGAAGTTATTCGAAGATTCTCTATCTGTTGTTGGTATGTTTTTGGTTGCCCCTTTTTTAAAATCATATTTCCACCAAGAGCAATCGCAATTAATTCCTTGACCATTATTCAACCGATCCGATAATAATTAAAGATAAACGAATTAGTAAAGAGGTATTAGCAATCGTTATTAACCTTATAAAACCTTCTTTTATTAATAAAAAATGTTTAATGATATATCTATAAATTGTAAATACAAAATACAAATAAATGAAAAGTGAAAATATACATACTAACAGGTGTGTAGTCAATGCATAAACAAGAAAGCTTAGTGAAAAAGCTCTCTCTTTCTTCAACCCCGGCTGAAAAATGGGAAATAATTAATCAATTGGGGAAAGTTAAAGATAAAACAGTTATTGATGAATTGGTTAAAATCTTAGATTCTGATACAAATATTCAAATAAAGAGTTATGCTGCGCGAGCCTTAGTAAAAATCGGTGGTAAAATTACTCTTCGAAAATTAGTTACTTTACTTAATTCTGACTCTTGGATAACTCGGATGAAAGTAGCAGAAATCTTGGGGGAGTTAAAATATGAAGCTGCTGTAAAACCATTAATTAAAGCTTTACAAACTGAAAAAGAACCCGGAGTAAAAGAATGGCTAATTATCTCTTTAGGAAAAATAGGTGAACCAAAAGCACTAGATATCCTAATCAATAAACTAGAACATGATAAGGACTGGGAAATTCGAATGGAAGCAGCAAATGCCTTAGGAGAGATTAATAATAAAAAAGCTTGTCAAGCTTTATTAAAATCATATCAAGAAGATAGTAACTCTACTGTCCGTTGGACAGCATTAGCTGCTATTTATACTATTGATCAAGATTATTCTAAAATTAATGTTGAAAAATTATGTAACAAATTAACAAATATAGTAAAAAATAGTTCAAATGAATTTCTTATTGCAGCTGCTGCTAAGACTTTAGGAAAAATAGGTGATTATTCTGTTGTTGAGGATTTGTTATATGCACGTAAAATGCATCGTGAGATGGTGCGTTTAGAGATTGATCTTGCTTTACGAAAAATCGCTCAAAAACATGGTTTTTCATCAAAAGAAGAACTCATTGATAAAATAAATTATTAAATCAATGTTATTTTTTAAATATTTTCTAAAATTATGTTCTAAATAAAAGCATTTTTAATAGAGTAACTTTAAAACAAGTAATGAGTTGTACAAATATGGACAAACCAAAAGTATATTTTTACAACAATCTCGATAATCTCAAAAATGGTGTTAATTTATTTTTTAAAATGATTGCTGAAGAAGCAGATACCAAAGAAAAAATTGGGATTAAAATTCATTTTGGCGAAAAAAATAATGATACTCATGTTGATCCTGAACTCTTAAAAGATATTACAAAATATTTCGAGCACCCTTCATTTGTTGAGTGTAATGTGCTCTATAAGGGTAACAGAACTCGCAAGAAAGATCACATTCAACAAGCCAATGATCATGGATTTAGCTTTATTGATATTGATATATTAGATGGAGAAATGGGAGAGGATTTTTACGAAAAAGAAATAGAAACCAAAAATACCAAAGCAGCAAAAATAGGACGAGGATTAAAAAAATATTCACAGTTAATTTCCATTGCGCATTTTAAAGGACATGTTGCTACTGGTTTTGGTGGTTGTCTGAAAAACATCGGAATGGGTCTTGGATCACGTGGTGGAAAATTAGATATGCATGCTGGTGTTTCACCCCGAATAGTTGAGGAAAAATGTATTGCATGTGGAGCTTGTGCTGAACAATGCCCTGCAGATGCAATCACCATAGAGAATATTGCAGTAATTGATGAAGCGGTTTGTATTGGTTGTGCACAATGTATTGCTATTTGCCCAGAAGATGCAGCAACTATACCATGGGGCGCTCGACAATCAGATGAACTTTTAGAAAAAATTGCTGAATACACATTAGCTTGTACGAAAGACAAACATTGGTGGCACATTAATTTCTTAACAGATATAACAATGAAATGCGATTGTGTTGGATCCAAACAAGAACCTTTTATGGAAGATATTGGACTTCTCTTTTCAAAAGATCCTATAGCTATAGAACAAGCAAGTATGGATCTGGTTATAGAAAAGTATGGTGAAGATCCATTCAAAAACAATAATCCGAATAGTCAATACATACTCGAATACGGTGAAGAAATCGGGCTAGGAAAGCGAGAATATGAATTAGTTACTATGGATTAATCTTTCCATTTTCTATTTTATTTTTTTATTTATTAGAAAAAAATAGTAATGAACCCGTTATTAAATAACGGGTTTTTGAGCACTTATTGATAGACTAAGACTTATCTTTGCTTGGTTTTTTAATTTTAGCTGATAAATTTTTGAAGAAATTAGCTATTTTTGTCCATAAATAGACACTAGTTCTTCCACTCCATTCAGCTAATCTTATAATTTGCTTTTCTATGGAGTCATAGATTGCAAACCATAACGCCACAAGGAAAATCGGTATTAAATTGATAAACCAGGAAACGATTAAAATTGAATGGGGATGATATTGCCCATTAAAAGTGATTCCAGTATTATTTCGATTATTAGTGAAAATTGTTTTGAAGAATCCTCCAATATAGAATCGATAGGTTCCAGTCATTACACCCATTTGTAATCCAACAATATAACCAAAGAGTAGATTCAAGAAGATTAAACCAAAAACATTAACATCATTACGGCGTTCTTTATCGTAAATTCTAGTTGAAATGAACGCAGCAATAAGAATTGAAATTATTAAGGGAAGCCAAACGAGGAAAAAGTAGAAGCCTCCACTTTTATCACTGTTCAATGCGACTGTTCTTTCATGGAAGTAGTAAAAATTCTCTAGATAATCATAATCACCAGTAGGTTTTGGATAGCCACTACCGATTAAAAAGGACATCATCATTCCTAAAACATAAATTATTATTGGGGCAAAAATCCAAGAAGCTGAGATTAATGCTCGATTGAACTCAATTTTCTCATATGAAAATTCACCGGTTTTTCCAGCATTTAATCCAAAATTGATAAATAGTTGAGCAAAATATGCTGGTGCTGCAAAAATAGCTTCAGCTGACCATCCAACTCGAGCAATATTCATCGCTATCATTATTAAAATTGATGATACATAATAGCTTAATAACCAAATTCCTGTTGTACCAAGATAATTTTTCATTTTTTTAGTTTCATAAGATCGTGCTTCTTTCCAAGCAGCTTTTAGCCGAGATTTGAAACTCTTTTTTTGTTCCTTTTCAGCTTTTTCATTTGATTGGTCAGTAACAGTGCTCATACCTTTGAATTTGATTTTAAACTTTTTAATATTTTCTCTAAACTCGAATAATTACTTCATTAAGAAGTGACCTATATAAGAGATTTTAAGATAATTTATTAGATTTATTATGAATTGATGCTAATCCAAATATATACTTGCATATAATATAAGATAATAAGATTGGTGCCTAAGAGTGACCTCTATACAAAAAGATATCCTTAAACCAATTCTCAATATAGAAGAGATCTATAAAATATATCGTAGTGAAAAAACAGAAACAGCTGCCTTACGAGGTGTTTCTTTGTCAATTTATCCTGGTGAAAAAGTAGTCTTAATAGGTCCTTCAGGTGCAGGAAAAACCACTTTAATGAATATCGCTTCTGGAATTATCCCTCCAACTTCGGGTAAAATTTTTTGGGCTGATATTTCACGTGATATATCCCGTCTTTCTAAGGAAAAAATTATCCAAGAACGAAGAAAATTTGCCGGTTTAGTTTTTCAAGAAACAAAATTAATTCCACATCTAAATGTTGTCCAAAATATTAAACTAGGTGGACATTTAGCTAATATTGATTCTGCGGAGCTTGATAAAAGAACAGAAAAATTAATCAATATTATTGGTTTGGAAAATCGTAAAAAACATAAACCCGCAATGCTCTCTGGCGGGGAAAGACAAAGAGTTGCTATGGCTGCAGCTTTAATATGTAACCCAAAAATACTCATAGCAGATGAACTCACAGCTTCTCTTGATCCATTAACAAGTGAATCAGTACTTGATGTAATGGATGCTCTTAATGAAGAATTAAATGTGGCACTTTTTATTGCAACGCATTCTCAACAAGTAGCTTCCCGAGCAGAAAGAATCGTTGAGATAAAGGATGGTATTATAATAGCTACACATGGCAATAGAATACGTTTACGTGCTTTAGCAGAAACTCGTCAATTAGCTGTAGATAATCAAAATAGAATTTCAATCCCAGATGATATGATGAATCTTTTAGGTAATCCTCGGAGTTTTAGAGCAAAAATTAAAGGACAGAAAATTGAATTAAGTCTACCAAAAGAGGAATTATATGAAATCGAAGAGGTTAAAACATGTTCAGTTTGTGGGAAACTTGTGGAAGAAGATGTTAAAGTATGTAAACATTGTGGAGCAATTA
>JAYEJY010000043.1:0-5364 GCA_034660795.1 Promethearchaeati archaeon
ATGCCTGTTTTTACTTTTCGTAGCTTTTTCTTCTGATTTTCAAATCGGACACGTTCTTTCATTTTATTTATAGTTTGATTGAAAAAAACACCAATGATGATAAAGAGGATTGGAGCAATGAAACTAAAGAATGGTCCAATTTGCTCTCCTAATAATGACTTAGCTCCTTTTGTTGCACCAATAAATAAAATGAAAATAATTGAACCTGCACTTCGGGGAGTAAAAGGAACTCCGTTTTCAAAAATTTCAAGAAAAATTACGATAGGAGCTAATCCAGCTGCAGCTAAAAGAGCATTAAAAAATTCAAGTGATGGAATATCATAAAATATTTCTATAATAATTAAGCTATTTGCTGCAAGAAATAATAGCATTGAATATATTAAGGGTCTAAAGATTCTCTGTTGTTTTTTGAGGTACATAAAAATATATAGTAACAAAATGATTATTTCTACGAAGATCAATGAAGAGATTATATAGAAATCTGCTGTTAGTGTAACCATTTTATCCCCGTCTTGTGAATTATCGTCACATTGCCTTTTTTTTTAAAGACTCCTATTTATTACACAATTTTTCTATTCAATAAAGGTTTTTGTATTGTTGTAAAAGGTGAGCAAGAATCATTTGTTAATTTCTTTTTTCTTCTTTGCAATAATAAAATGTACATCATTTGATCCTAGTGAATCAGGTAATTCTTTATTTTGTATGATTTCAAAACCCTTTTCCTTTAAAATAGCGTAATATGATGAAATATCTAAACTTGACCAAAACATTTCAGCTCCGAACCAATCCTTTTCAATATTTGTATGTTTATCCTTAGATAAAGAAATGAAGAGATAACCACCCGGTTTTAATATTTTCTGAAATTTTTTCAGAAGATTTGAATGCTTTTCCGATGGAACATGAATAATTGTATAAATGCATACAATTCCATCAAAGGAGTCACATGGAAAGTTGATGTTCAACATATCCATGCAAAGAAATGTTCCTTCTGGTACATGTTTTTTTGCCAATTCAATTTGCTTTTTTGAGATATCTACACCAATTACTTTTGATTTTTTACTAATAAATTTTGTAAATGGTATTCCAGCACCACAACCAACATCTAAAACAAGACCTTTTTCTGGCAGATATTCTAAAAATTCATGAAAGACAGAAAGTTCTATATTATTATCTCTTTTTCGAAATTCAAGATATTTTTCAGCAATTTTATTGTATCCTTTTTTTACAATATCTTTTGCTTTCATGATTCTTACCGTCGTTTTTTTAATAAAAAAATAATGGAAAGAAAAAGTACTATAATAAAAGTTACTCTTTCTTTAGTTTTTTCTCTAATTTTTCTAGCATATCTTCTGTCATTTTAGCAAGATCGTATTTTGGTTCCCAGTTCCATTCTTTTCGTGCAACAGAATCATCTATTGTTTTTGGCCAAGAATCAGCGATTTCTTGTCGGAAATCAGGTTCATACTTGATTGTAAATTCTGGTATATGTTTCTTAATTTCTTTTGCTAAGTCTCCTGCAGAAAAACTCATACCTGTAATATTGAAAACATGATGTTCTAGTTTGTCGGGGTCAGCTTCAAGAAGATCAAGCATACTTTTAATACAATCAGGCATATACATCATTGGTAAAACTGTATCTTTTGATAGAAAACATGTATACTCTTTATTCTTAATTGCTTCATAGAATATTTCAACAGCGTAATCAGTTGTTCCTCCACCCGGTAAGGTTTCACTACTGATAATTCCAGGTAACCGGGTTGAAAGTGATAAAAGACCATATTTTTTATAATAATATTCTAATAACAATTCGCCTGCTACTTTTGTAATTCCATACATTGTTGTTGGTTGTAAAATAGTATCATTGGGTGTATTTTCTTGAGGTGTTGTTGGTCCAAACGCAGCAATTGAACTTGGCCAAATAACTCTCTCAATGTCATATTTTCGACTGTTTTCTAAGACATTAATCAAGCTATTTATATTCACATCCCAAGCCACTTGGGGCATTTTCTCACCAGTTGCGGAAAGAAGAGAGGCGAAATGATAAATTACATCAATTTCTTCCTCATAAACTACTTTTGCAATAGAATCTGCATCTAATGCATCCATGTAAATGAATGGTCCTGCTTCTCGTAATTTCTTCGAGGGTGGTGTCCGTCTACCAGTCGCAAAAACATTTTCAGATCCAAATTTTTCTCTTAGTGCAGGCACCAGTTCACTACCGATTTGCCCACATGACCCAATAACAAGGAATCGTTTCATTTTAATCAACTTATTATTTTTTGAAATATACTATAGTTGAATAAATTATGAATAAAAAAGTCTTCTGTAAAAAAACTAAAATTTAGTTTTTATCTTTCTAAAAAATAACAGAAACTTAAAAAGAATAAATAAAACTCTTTGAAACGGAAGACAAATGGCTATTAAATTAAATAAAACAGTTAATGAAGACTGTATTAATATTTCTTCTTTGAAAGGAGAAACTTTAAAATATTCTCTATTATTAGGAACAATTGATTCTAAAATAGAACAAATAAGCATTTTATCCGCATTTCATTTCTATTCTGAAGACGTTGAATATATCTGTAAAAATGAATCCAATATAATCAAAAATTTGGAAAAAATGCTCCCCTATAATATAACTATTCTAGGTATTCTTGTTTATTCAAAAGATACCCATTCCCAATTAATTGATCAAATAAATCATTATAAAGAACATTTCCCTCGAATGATATTAACCGGATATGTTCAGGATAAAATGCTTTTTCTTTTCTCTGGTGCTAGCCATAAATCAGCTAAATATACATATCATGATTTCCAGGATACCTATAGAAATACAATTACGTTTATTCACACAATAGAATTTGAAACATCACAAGAAATAGCTAAAAATCCAGAGAAACTAAAAAAATCATTTCTGAATCAATTAAAAGATACATGGTCACAAACAACTTTTAAAAATGATAAAAAAGAGAAGGTTGGGCAAATTTCCCAAAAAAAAGATTATCTTGAACGAATAATTGAAATTTCGATACCATGCGAACGGAAAAAATTAGATTCAAAAACAAAGAAAGGAAATATCTTTCTAGCTTTTGATGTTCATGGTTGCTTCTATCCTCTAAAAAGCGAATTTGAACTCACTCTTACTGATATTTCTAATTCAATCTTGCAATCATTAATTAAAGATTTAGTCATAAAATTACAAAGAGCTGGGTTTGATAAACAAACAAGTCGCTTAGATTCACCAAAAAAGATTGAAGTGAGAACAGATACTTTTATTCTAAATACCTATTATTCAGAGTACTATCCATCTAAATATGAATACCAGTTCTGCGAAAAATTAGTTGACCATGCTATTATTCTTGCGAAATTAAACAAAAAAACAGAAGCACGAATTTTACTTGGGGATCTCATTCAGTATTTCAAAAAATTTGATGAAATAGAAAAAGTCAAAAAATTAACTAAGAGAATTTTAGAGCTTAGCTAATAGCTTCAAATTGTTCCGGGGAAGGAATTTCATTTACTTTATAGGCGCGTAAAAGATTTGTTTTACCAGGACTGAGAATCGAACCGGAAACTATGACAATAGTATCCTCATTAGAAATGTACTTTCTTTTTTTGGCAATATCAACCGATTCAACAACCATTTGATCAGTATTAAGATATTCATCAACAAAAATTGGATAACTTCCCCAGATGATTCCTAATTGTCGTATAATTTTCTTATTGTGTGAAACAACCAAAATATTTGTTTTAGGGCGATGTTTAGCAATTAAACGAGCACTGAAGCCTCCTTCAGTAAAAGCAAAAATTGCTTTAACGGGGATTTTATGTACAAGCAATCCAGCTGCTGTTGCAAGATTCTCTGCAATAACATTTTCTTCAGAATAGATCTCATCAGGGAATTCTTTCCAATGCAATTCTTTCTCCACATTTCGAGATATTTCATTCATCATTCTAATAGCTTCTACTGGATATTTTCCTATTGCTGTTTCCGCGCTAAGCATCACAGCATCTGAACCATCATATATAGCGTTGGCAACATCACTTGCTTCAGCTCTTGTAGGTCGTGGATGTTGAACCATAGATTCCAGCATTTGAGTAGCGGTTATTACTGGTTTTCCAAGACGATTACATTTCTCTATAATTCTTTTTTGTAATATTGGTAACCGTGAAACAGAGGTTTCAATACCTAAATCTCCACAGGCTACCATTACAGCATTAGTTTCTTTAACAATTTTGTCAAAATTTTTAACTGCAAAAGCATGTTCTATTTTGCTAATAATTGGAATTTTTTGATTTGCATCAGTAATTATTTCTCGAAGTTTTAAAATAGCTTTATGAGAACGAACAAAGGAAAGTGCTATATAATCAGGTTCGAATTGCAACGCAAAATCTAAGTCATTATGATCTTTTTTAGTAAGACTGGGAACATTCAAATCTACATTTGGGACATTGACGCCTTTCTTACTTCTGATTTCTCCAGAGGATAAAATTTCGCATTTTATGTCCTGATCTTCTATTTTTTTAACTTCTAAGCCAACAATTCCATCATTAATATAGATTAAATCCCCTTTTTGGACAGTATCTGGTAGATTTTTTAATCCTACAGTGACACGTTTATTATCACCAATTATTTCTTCTGTTGTGAGGGTTATTGTTTCGCCTCGAACCAAAAATTGGGGTTCCTTTAATTCTCCTAATCTGATTTTCGGACCTTGAAGGTCAAAAATAATGGTAATTTCGTCATTTATTGCTCTAACTTTTTTAAACATTTTTTTATGCCATTGATGAGAATTATGGGAAAAGTTAAGTCGAACAGCATCCATTCCAGCATTAATCATTTCTTGAATTTTATCCGTGGAAGAACTCGTAGGTCCCATGGTACAGATAATTTTTGTTCTAGCATTGCTATGGATATTTTCAGAGAGGTAATTTTTCATTGACATAAATTATACTATCCTAAAGCCAAAGTGGGATAATACCCATTTAAGAAAAATGATGCATTTATATTTATGGTATGTGAAAAATTTCTTGATATAAAAAAAAAGAAGAAAGAATGCTAAAATAAATCACTGACAATTAAGAATTAAGCAACCATTCTTTTTTATAATCGCCAACGTACATATACGCTATAGATCCTTCACCAACATGAGTACCAATTACAGGACCAGCTTCAATGATACGTATCTCTTTTCCACTAGGATTATGTTTTTCCGTTTCTTCCTTTAGTTCTTTTGCAAGTTCTTCACTTTGAACATGCCATATAAAAATAAGATCAGAGATACTATTCTCAACTACTTTCGGACCTGTCTTTAACATTGCTTCTCTTACAGCTTCACGTTCTCTAAGTGTACCACCAGAAAC
>JAYEJY010000044.1:0-5343 GCA_034660795.1 Promethearchaeati archaeon
TTAAATTAACTCATGTTTGTGGCACACATGAAATGACAGCTTCTCGATATGGTTTACGTTCAATTTTACCTGAAAAAATTCAAATTATTCCCGGTCCAGGTTGTCCCGTTTGTGTTTGCCCTTCCAAGGAAATTGATTTAGCAATTGAATTAGCAGAAGAAGGCTGTATTATTACTACTTTTGGAGATATGTTACGAGTTCCCGCATCAAAAAAAACCCTAGCTGATGTTAAAAGTAAAGGAGAAGATATTCGAGTTATTTATTCCCCCCAAGATGCTGTTAAAATTGCCAAAAAAAACCCTGGAAAGGAAATTGTTTTTTTAGCAATAGGTTTTGAAACTAGTGCACCAATGACAGCAGCCACGTTAATTGGAAATCCACCTTCCAACTTTTCTGTTATATCTGCACATAGATTAACTGTTCCAGCTATGAAATTATTGCTTCAGGAAGAAAAACGGAAGACTCAAGGTTTTATTTGTCCGGGTCATGTATCTACTATAATAGGTTTAACTCCTTACAAACCATTTAGTGAAAAATATCGCATGCCTTGTGTTATTGCTGGTTTTGAACCTCTAGATCTTATTCTTGCTATTATAAAATTAATGGAAATGATACTAGAAGGAACTATTGCAGTAAAAAACCAGTATACTAGAGTGGTGACGGAAGAGGGAAATATTAAAGCTAAAAAATTAATTGATAAGGTTTTTTGTGAATATACTGCAAATTGGCGGGGAATGGGGAAAATACCCAGAAGTGGTTTACAAATAAAGAATAACTATGAAAAATATGATGCTTTAAAGAAATTTGATGTTGAAATTGATGACTCAATTGATATCCAACCAGGTTGTCGTTGTCATGAGGTAATGCTTGGAAATATTTTACCTCCTCAATGTAAATTATTTTTAAGAAAATGTACTCCTGATCATCCGGTTGGACCTTGTATGGTTTCACATGAAGGAACATGTTCAATATTTGCTAAATATGGTTCTATAAAACCATTAAAATAAAAGAGTTAAAGAAGACCTATTAATAATTAAAATAACTTTATCATGGTTAGCTATAAATGGAAAAAAATAACCTTCCCTTTCAAGTTTTTTTAAGTTATCTTTTAGATATATTTGCTAACATTCCTCTCAATTTTCAAAAAATCAGTTATAATGATTTCTTACTTATATTAATCACTTCTTGTTTTGGTGTATGGCTTTTAGTTTTGTTTTTAATTTTACTTACTACGAGATTGTCCTCTTGGTTAATAAGGAAAGCAATGCATCTATTAGGCGGTGCTTATATTTCTCTAATAGTATTCAAATATGATACTTTTTTAGGATTAATACTATCTCTGATTTTATTTCTTATACTTTTTCTGAGTCTTCTAGTTAATTCTAAATTCTATCTTTTTAAAAAAATCCTGACATTAAATAGAAATAATGCTGATAAGGACGCTACAGTTTTATTTAATACTATATCAACTCTTGTTATTTTTTTTATCCTTTTCTTAATATTTCATAATAACCCTCTTGTTTTTACAGCAGGTTTACTCGTTCTGACAATTGCTGATTCTGCTGGTGAAATTGCAGGGAGATTCTTTCCATTTATGGAGTATAAACTTTTTTCAAAAAAATCTTTATCTGGAAGTTTGGCAGTTTTTCTATTTTCTATTTTAGCTTTTATTACAACTTTATTTTACTATAATTACTTAATTGAGATAAACTTCATTTGGATATTTATTGTGGGATCTTTTATTTGTACATTAGTAGAAGCTTGTAGTTGGAAATGGATTGATAATTTATTAATGCCTTTTTTTGGTTCTTTGATTATGTTTTGGTATGTATCTGTAATTTAGATCTTTATTTAGAAGACTTGATTAACTTTTTTAATTCGAAATGATTTAATAAGAATTGTTTAGGTGAGATAATGAAGATACAATATTATCTTTTGCTAGTTATTGCCTTTGTTTTAGGTGGCGTTTTATTTTGGTATCTTCTTGCATTTCTTAATGTCTCAAACGCAACTGAATACGGTGTTTTTATTGTAATTCTACTTATTACAGGTCTACTAATATATGCTTTACATGGTAAAGGCGTTTTAGCAGGGGATCACGAAAAACCTCTTACCGCTGAATCAACCAGTCATGAAATTAAAAAAAATTATAAAAGAAAACATTTCAAAACTTATGATTTTAAACAAAGGAAATATTGTGTTTTTAAGTATGCTCGTAAAAAATATCATTCAAATTTCGAGTCTCATGAGTTTTCTAAATATGATTATCAAAGAAATAATTTTCGTTCATAAAATTTTTAATTTTTTTTATTTTAATGAATAATTTTTTAATTTTTGCTAAATTCAAATAAACTTTTTTACAATAATTAAGAATAACCTATAAAAAACTAAAAAAGATACTTTTGGTTAACTCTCTTATTTAAAAGGTTTAATAGAAGTAAAAATTATTACCCCCCATCTATCAAATCAGTATATAGCGTATTTTATATATTGAATATTATAGAATAGCTTTAAGAAATATTAATAACTCTCAAATAAGTGGAGATAAAATCTTGACATTAAATATGCCTTATGATGATGTAGTTAAAAAAATCATCAAAGAAACTAACCTTTCAAAAGAAGAGGTTGTTAAAAAAATTGAAGAAAAAGTAAAGGAATTAGGTGGTTTGATTACCCCTGAAGGAGCAGCACATATAATTGCTCGAGAGCTTGAAATTAATCTTTATGATACTGCTCAAGTTCAGAAACCAAAACCTTTGAAAATTTCAGAATTAATGCCTGGAATGAATAATGTTAAACTTACTGCAATGGTAAAAACCATTTACGAACCTAAAGCATTTAATCGAAAAGATGGCACTCAAGGTGCAGTTCAAAATATTGTTTTAATTGATAAAAGCGGCTATTGCCGTTTAGTATTATGGGATGATCAAATTCCTCAATTTAAAGAATTCTCCTTGAATACGGGAGATATTCTAAGAATCAGTGGTGGCTATGTGAAGGAAAATAAGTACGATGGTATTAAGGAACTAAGTTTATCTTCAAGATCCCAGATAAAAATAAATCCTGAAGATATAGAAAAAAATGCTTTTCCTGAGAAATTATTAGATTATGATAATATAAATGCTCTTGAATTGGGTAAAACTGATGTTAAACTTATTGGAAAAATAACAGCTATTCGACAAATTTCTACTTTTAAGAGAAAAGATGGTTCTGAGGGTAAGGTATCATCTGTAGAAATTGCTGATGAAACAGGAAAAATTAAAATTACATTATGGGGTAAAAAAGCAGAATTGGTAGAAAATCTTGAAAAAGATGAAGTCATTGAAATTATTGGTGGTTATACGAAAGAAGGTTTAAATAATAATCTTGAAATCCATTTGGGTAAAAATGGATCAATTAATAAAAAGAATGTACAAATAGAGGTTCCTACTAAAATTCTTAAAAGTGAAAGCCGAATTCAACAATTTTCTAAAAAAACAGAGCAACCACAACAAGAGGTAAGACTCTCTGATTTAAATGAAAAGATGAGTAATATTTCTCTGATCGCTCGAGTTGCGGGGAAACGATCAATTAAAGAATTTCAACGGAAAGATGGAACCACAAGTAAAGTCGGAAATTTATTAGTCAAAGATAATTCAGGTAGTGGAAGAATTACTTTCTGGGGAGAAGATACTAACTATATAGATAAGGTTGAAATAGGCGATGTTATTCGTATTGAAGGGGCTTATGTACGCCCGGGTTTTCAAGGAAAACCCGAGGTTCACATTGGTCGTTCGACAGAGATTGATATTAATCCTCCGGATTATTTAAAAGAGGCAATTCCGGCGTTAGATTTGAATTTTACTAAAATCGAAGAATTGAAACCTCAAGAAAGAGATGTAAATGTAAAAGCTTTAATTACTCGAGTTCAAGAAATCCGTACCTTTGCAAAAAATAATGATCAAGAAGGATATGTATTGAATATCGGAATCTCTGATCCTACAGGTTCAACAAGACTTGTTGCTTGGAATGAAAAAGCTATAGAATATGAAAATATACAAGAAATGACACCAATAAAAATATTACACGGTTATACCAAGCAAGGGAATCAAGGTATAGAAATACATCTGGGAGCATATTCTTCAATAATAGAGTTAGAAAATCCAGAAGAAGTAGGTTTTGAGGATTTAAATGAAATAGAAACTAGTCTAGTTGACTCTGGTCCACAAAGAGTTGAAATGGTAAAACTACAAGATGGTGGCGTTTACGAAATTAGAGGAACCATTCTGAAAGTCTATGAATCCAAGCTTTATTATCATTCTTGTCCTGAATGTCGTAAAAAGGTTGTCGAACAAGAAGATGGGGCATGGCTTTGCGAAAAACATGGGACTGTTGAACCGGAAATTACCTTATATCTTTCTCTTGCGTTGGATGATGGAACAGGATGTGTTCGTACGACCTTTTTTGGTGAAAATGCTCAAGAGTTAATAGGTATTAAACCTGAAACTATTGTTGATGAAATCACACAGATTGGTATTCAATCAGTTATAGTAAAACTTAATCAACGTTTAAAAGGCCAAGAATTAGTTGTCACGGGCAGATCCAGAAGAAATCAGTATGATGATGGGATGGATCTTATTGTTTATTCTTTTCATAAAGCTGATCCAGAAGAAGAAATTAAAAAAATTAAAAAACAATTACAGATTTAATTTTATCAATCATCTTTTATAATATATTATAGAACTAATCACAATTTTGGAAGTTTTCTGGTATTTTTTTGAAAATATATTGATTGCTTTAAATATCTATTTGAAAAAATGTGGGTTTTTAAATCTAAAAGTAAATATTTTGTTAAAAGAGGGATTGGTAATTTTGCTAAACTCTTTACAAACAGTTTATCATATAAAAAGCAAGAAGTATGAAAAATTAAACACTTTTTACCCAAAAACGATCACATATAAAAATTATTTGAAATATTGTCAATGTAAAAATTTTTCTCAAAAACTCTATAATAATAGATCATTGAAAATATTGATTTGTAATTATAAAAAATAGGATTGTTTTATAATGACTATGAGATCAAAAATCCTTGAAATTTTTAATAATCAAAAAACTGACTCAACAATTGCTGTTTGTTTTGCTACATTCGATGATAATTTAGGACCTATAAGTGTTTATCAGAAAAATCTATCAAAAGATACTGCAAATGAAATTGCAATGAAAGTAATGGTTGGTTCATTATCACTTCATTCTGAGAATAATTTTGAATTATGTGGTGAATCTATAATTCCTTTTACTAAACTAAAAAAAATTGCCTTTTCTTATTTGTTTACAATTCCTGCCCCGGATCTTAGAGGTGGCGTT
>JAYEJY010000045.1:0-5341 GCA_034660795.1 Promethearchaeati archaeon
CTAAAAGAGGCGAAGGCACAAAAACCAGTTTGTTAGAAGTCCTTAAATTAGTTAAGCAAGCGAATAGATAACTGTGATTATTTCTGGCTCTATCCGCTTTTTTACTATTCTTTTCCAGTTATGTTTCAGTGGTTAATAATAGAGTACTTCTTCTGGATTTATTTTTGCATCCTCATGAACTTCCCAAACGATTTCTTTCCGTTTCTTAGATGATTGGAAGATTTTATCCTCGTTTTCTAGTTTTTCGAGATGAGCTTTTAAGGTTAGATCATCAACTAAATCCTTCCATGGTTTATACCATTCTAATCCTAAACTCAGATAAACTTCATCCCGTAATTCCTCAAAAGTGCATGCTCCATTCGTTGTGAGTGTTACGAGTATTGTTTCTTCAAAAGTTTGATGAGCGTGAAGTGATTGTTTGATTAAATCTTTTGCTTGTGAACCTATATAGGCACCATCGTATGCTGGACAGAGCATATCAATTTTTGCTTTTTTAATAAATTCTAAGGCTTTTTCCCGTTCTACAGCGCTGCCAGTTTTATCTATGAGATAGTTGCTAAAACTTAATGGATAAATTCCTAATTCTGCGCCGGTAAAAATGGCTTTTTGCTGAGAGCTAAAATACATGGTATGTCCTTCACTAAATCCTGGAAAGGCCACTGTATAAAGCGTTGTTTTTCCTAATTCAATCTTCTCTCCGTCTTCTATTAAGGCATGTGGTTTTATTCCTCGTAATCGCTCCCAAGGTTGATAGGAAAATCGTCCACTTTTTTTATTCGGTTCAAAATGCTTTTCTGGAAGATAGACATATGGTTTCCGTAAAGTATCCTCTGCGTTTTTATGACAGATAAGTTCTGCTTGCGGGAACATTTTTATTAGTTGATGTGCTCCCCCAATTGCATCATGTATTTCTCGAGTGAGTAACAAATACTTGACATCTTTTGCTTTTCTACCAGCATGTTCTATACATTCCAAAATTTCTCTTTGTATTGTGTCTTGTTTTCCTGTATCTATAATTGCTATTTTTTCATCCATTACTATATAAACTGCGTTACGTTCTCCACCTAATCCATGTTCACCATAAACATTCCATATACCATCATTAATTTCATTAAAGGTCATAATTCTAACAACCTAGTGTTTTCTTATGTATTATGTTATTTTTCTCAAATAAGAACATTTAGATATTAATTTCCTGAAAAAAAGGAGGCTATCAAAGTACTTGCTTTCTTGTTTTTCAAGTAACTTTGATGTTGCGTCATGATTTAATATAATTCATAGGAGCGGTTCAAGAATCCTTTCCATATTGTCGGCATTCTGCTTAATTCTTCCTCCACGATTTCCTCAACTCTTCTTTTTGTTTTACTTCCTTTATCTGCTCCAACCAATGCTAATTCTATGATTTGAGGTTCTGTAATTTTTGTGCCAATCTTACTTACAAGATAACAATCAACATTATCTACCCCTAATTCATTAACGATTTTTTCACTGATTCTTCTTGCTGCAATATTATATGTTTTTCCAACATGGCTTACCGGATTTTTTCCAGCTGCTGCTTCTAAAGACATCGGTCGGTAAGGAGTGATTAATCCGTTTGCTCTATTTCCTCGCCCAACTTGCCCGTCATCGCCTTGTTCTGCACTTGTCCCAGTTGTGGTCAGATAATAGCATTCTTCATTATCAGGAACATCTGCTACATTTACATCAACATTGACTTTACCACCCCATATTTTTGCTGCCAAATCAAGTGTAAGATTTTTGATATCTTCCTTTGTCTGCATATAATGATCAGCATCCACTAATTCAGTACAGATCATTGCACAAGCTATTGTCAAATCAATTTCTTTCTTATTTCGTACTCCCATTACTTTGATATCTTCTCCTATTGCTGGAAATCTCTTTTTAGTTTCCGGTTCATTGAGAAGTTGTTCTGTACGATACGTCAATTTTTCTACTGGTGTTAAGGGAGCGAACCCAATGCCTATTGAAGTATCATTTGCTCGAGGGATTTCAGTATTTTCTTCAAAATTACCTACAAGATCCGTGCTTCCAGAACGGATTTTATAATCAATAATAATGTCATGCTCAATATTGAGATGTGGTAAATCTTTATGCAACCAGTTTTTTGTCGTCTCAATAACTAGTTTACCTATTGGTACAAATTGCCCGTTTAATTTTGAACCTACCCCTACAGCTCGTCCTACTAAAAGCAAATAGATTGGCTCTAACACTTCTCCGTGACCAATTTGTGCATTTGATTGCCCTCCACAGAGAATCGCTTTATCAACATTATGATGTTGTATTCTCCCCATATTTTCGATATACCATTTACTTAAAGCAATGCTAAGTTCTTCTGATGCTTTGTCACATAGGTAATCGGGGTGTCCCTTTCCTTTTCGTTCAACAATTTCCACAGGTAGTTTTGAGGGAACCACATCCCTATCATAGCTTACAACTAAATTTTTCATTACAATCTACCAAATTCTTTATACACAATGTGTTTTTTTCTTCTTCTTTGCTATTTATATATTTACTTAATCGTTATTGATTCTTTCTCATTTTTTCATACCCTTATTCTTTTCCCCAGATATTTTGTAGTTTCTTAAACAATTCTTTTTCTTTTTCCGATAGTTTTTCTGGAGTTCTTACCCTAATAATTACATGCATATCGCCTTTTCCGAACCCTTGTAATTGTGGAAATCCTTTTCCTCGTAATCTAAAAACGGAATCGGTTTGTGTTCCCGGGGGAATTTTCACTTTTGCTTTTTCTTCCTTTTTCAAAGTTGGTACATGGATGGTGTCTCCTAAGGCTGCTTGTGCGAAATTAATCTCTGCTAAATAGAGTACATCGTTTCCTTCACGTTCAAATAAGGGATGCTCTTTTAATTTAATATCAACACACAAATCGCCTGGTGGTTGTCCTCTTTTTCCGGGTTCTCCTTCTCCATCAATTCGTAATCTTTGTCCGGTATCAATACCAGCGGGTACTTTTACAGTAATTTTTTTAGTTTTCTTAACTAATCCTGTACCATTGCATTTTTTGCAAGGATTCTCTATTATTTCTCCTCTTCCCTTACATTGACTGCAAGTTGTTTGCGTTACCATTGTCCCAAAAGGTGTTCTTTGTTGCTGTTGCTGAACCCCTGAACCGCCACATCTTGGGCATCTTACAGGTGATGTTCCAGGTTCCGCTCCAGAGCCGTTACATTTAGGACAAGCCACATTTGTTTTCACATCGACTTTTTTCTCTACTCCACTTGCAGCTTCTTCGTAAGTAATTGGTAATACTATTCGTATACTTCGCCCTTTTTGTGGTTGTCGTCTTCTTGTTCGCGTCGCTCCACCGCCAAAGAAATCACTGAAAATATTCCCAAAAATATCCTCAAAACCGAAACCAGCAAATGGATCTCCTCCTCTTGCACCTCTTGCTCCCATACCGCCTACTCCAGCCCATCCAAATCTATCATAAGCCGCTCGCTCTTGTGGATCACTAAGTATAGAATAGGCTTCAGAGATTTCCTTGAATTTCTTTTCTGCATCTTCGTCATCAGGATTTGCATCAGGATGGTATTTTTTTGCAAGTTTGCGATAGGCTTTTTTAATTTCTTTTTCTGAAGCGTCTCGTGATACATTTAATACATCGTAAGGATCGCGTTTAGATTTACTACTCATTACCATCCACCATTTTTACTTGTTGTTTTTAAATACAAAGGATAACTAAAAGGTTTCTAAAAGTGAGGTTTCTTTTCTCCAGTTATCTTATTCTATCTAAGTTATTTATGATGCTTCTCTTAAAGGTTTATATTTTACTTTTCAAAATTTTTTCTTTTTAATTTTTACGAAAACGTTCAAGAATTTCTATGTCTAGAGCTGCTAATAATATCCAAAGCTCTTAGAAAAGATTAAAAATTACTTTACATAAGCTGATTACTCGAACTCTAACGAGTGCCTATTTAACTCACTGGAGAAACATTACATGGGACAAACTATTATTGAAAAAATTTTTTCCGCACATTCAGATGATGAGGTCAAACCAGGTAATATTATCTGGCTAGATATTGATCTTCGGAGTGCTCGAGATTTTGCTGGAGCAAATGTGGTTGGAAATTTAGAGAAACATTATCCGGATGAAAAAAAGTTCGAGGATAAAGATAAAACTGTTTTTACGTTTGATTGTGTTATTCCTGCAAATAATTTGGGATACGCTGAAAATCAACAGACTATTCGTCTTTTTGCTCGAAAAGAAGGCATTAAACTTTATGATGCAGAATGGGGTATAGGTTCCCATATTTTAATTGAAGATGGTTATTCTTTTCCGGGAGCAACAGTTGTTGGGACAGATAGTCATTTCAATATTATGGGGTCTATTGGTGCTTTTGGTCAAGGAATGGGTGACCAAGACATTGCTTTTACAATGAAGTCCGGGAGAAATTGGTTTGAAGTTCCCCCAACTATGAAAGTGATTGTTGAAGGAGATTTACAAAGTCCTTGTTCTGCAAAAGACTTAACCTTAGCAATTATTCGTAAATTAACTTCTAAGGGTGCCTTAGGTAAGGCTATTGAATTTGAAGGGAAAGCTATTGATTCTTTATCATTAGCTGGTCGAATAACTCTCGCATCTATGGTCACTGAAATGGGTGGTATTATAGGCTTTATTCCTCCAAATGATGAAGTTATTCAGTTCTGTCAAAATCGTTCTTCTAAGGATTTTACTCCTTATTATGCTGATGCTGATGCTGAATATGTGGATGAAGTTATTGTAGATATATCTGACCTTCGTCCCCTCATTGCTAAACCATTTAGTCCTGATAATGTCGTAGAAGTTGCGTCTTTAGAGAAAGAAGATATACATGTTGATTCTGCTTTTATTGGAAGTTGTACTAATGGCCGTTATCGTGATATGAAAGTTGCTGTTGAAATGTTACAAGATCAAAAAGTTGCTTCTAATACGGTTATGAAAATTGTTCCTGCCACTCGGGAAGTGCTTGGGAAGATGTTAACCAGTGGAGACCTTGAGACTCTTTATGCAGCAAGAACAGTTGTTGGTAATCCTGGTTGCGCTGGTTGTGCTAGTGGACAAATTGGTATGACTGGCAAAAACGAAATTCAATTATCAACAGGTAACCGGAATTTCAAAGGAAAACAAGGTTCCGGATTAACGTATCTTTGTAGTCCTGAAACAGTAACGGCAAGTGCAATAGCTGGGAAAATTATCAGCCCAGATAATTTGTAATTATGGAGGTTAGAATAAAATGTCAAAAAAACCAATTAAATTGAAAGGTCGTGCCATTGTCTTACGAAATGAAAAAGGACAATCTATTGATAGTATTGATACCGATAT
>JAYEJY010000046.1:0-5341 GCA_034660795.1 Promethearchaeati archaeon
AAAATATTTTAACGGATATAAGAGAATATTTTGCAAAAAATGATCTTTTGGTACAAAAAGAGTTAATCAATACCTCCAATTTAGGTCCAGAAGCTTTATTCTTTATCAATTTTAAACCAGAAAAATTGAAACAAAAAATGATAGAATTAGAAGAAAATCATATAATAGGAAGAATTCTTGATATAGATGTTATAGATAAAACTGGGAAACCTATTGAACGTAATAGGAAGCGGAAATGTTTATTGTGTGATAAATTAGCAATAATTTGTATGAGAGAAAGTAATCATTCCCCAATTGAATTACGGGAAGTTATAGATAAGGAGTTGGAAAAATACCTTATTTTACATGAAAAAGAAAAATAGCTGCAAAAAATTCCCTCAACATTTTTATCAAAAATAGTATTAATAGTATTCAGATAGGATTCACTAAAAAATATTAAATTAACATAATTTAATAAAAAAGGATTATTTTGGGAAATCCTTAAATCCACTAATTTAAATAATAAATTGTTTAGAGCTCTAACAAAATAATCGTATATGGGTGAAAAATATGAATAGAATGAAATTCCAAAAAATATTCTTTCCTTTAATAATTGTAAGCCTCTTATTGCTAGTTTCAGTATCCAAAGTAACTGCTGCTCGTTCTTGGAATGCTGGTGATGTTATCTATTGGGGTGAAAAAGAATACGTTAAATCAACATACACCAATGAAGATAATGAAGTAGCTGAAGAATATATCAGCTCCAATACACTGGACCGGAAATTTAATATTACTTCAATTGATATTGACGCATTCAATTATGAAGCTCGAATAACAACTACTTATAGTAATTTTATGTCATCAAGATCTTTTGATCCTGAAGACTTTTTTGAAGATGAGTTAGAATTCTCAGATTTCTTTTCTGCAAATTATGTTTTTGATGACCGATTAAATGTTACTGAATTAATAGGATTCGATTTTGATATTGACCCCTATTATCTCTTAGAACCTAAATAGTTGAACCTGAATGAAAATTTTGCTAAAGAATTTAATACAAGTCGAAAGATTTACACCTATTATGATACTCCAAATGATCAATGGCATAATATTACCTTTGGTGATTTTCTCGGTAATGTATCATATTCTATAATGGGTAAAGATACCTTGTCAGCTGGTTTAGAAAAGTTTGAAAGCGATAATCATGAATGGACTTTCAGATTTGATCTTTCAGATTATCTAAAAATAGAGGAATATAATTCAACTGGAGACTATGACTACTATGTTCCCTATGATAAAGAAGTAAAAATATTAGAAGTTAGTTATAATGATGGCGGAGTTTTAGAACATTATAAATCACAAGAAGAAACTGTCTTTAATGATGAAGAAACAACTTCTCAAGCAAAATCGTATCTTTTAATAGAATTAGGAGGACTAGAATCAGTACAAGGAAATTTCGCATATCTAAGTATTCTACCAGCTATCTGTGTTGCAGTTTTAATTACTAAGAAATTAAAAAAGGATAAATAGTTAGGGTTTTACCCTTCTTCCTTTTTTTCCTTCAAAATATTTTGGTAAAATTCAGCTTCTTTTTTTAAGGCATCGACTTTATTTTTCTTTTTACGGAATCCATGTGCTTCTTCTTCATATTCAATATACTGATGTTTTATTCCTTTCTTTTTTAAAGCTTCAACCATTTCTTTACTAATTTCTGAGGGGACAATTTTATCCTCTGATCCTTGAAAAATTATCATTGGAACTTTCAAGTCTTCAAGATGATAAATGGGTGACCGTTCATTATAGACTTCTTCCATTTCTTCAATAGTACCGCCAATTAGAGTATCGAGATAATGAGATTCAAATTTATGAGTTATCTTCACAAGTGTTTTCAAATTCCCAATACCATAATAACTAGCCCCACCACTAAATATTTCAGGGAATTTAGTTAAAGCTCTTTGAACCGCATATCCACCAGCACTTCCACCGCTAATGAAAACATCAGCTCCTACAAAATTTTCATCTTGTAAATATTGGATACCATCATAAATATCATAAGTATCTATTACTCCCCAGCGATTGTAAAGGGCTTCTCGGTATTTTCTACCATAACCTGTGCTTCCTCTATGATCAATATCAAAAATGGCAAATCCTAAAGATGTCCAGAATTGTATTCGTGGATCTAGATTTGTATTAGTTCTACCAGTTGGTCCTCCATGAACAAAAATTAGTAAAGGACCTAAACTGTCAGGTGGAGGAACAAAATTTGGGTTATGGGGAAGATAAAGATATCCATATGCTTCTTCTTCATCAGAAGTTGGGAAAGAAAGAAATTGAGGGATAGAAATTTTCTCTTCATTTAGATCAAGCTTATGACTTTTTCTTAAAATATCGTATGTTTTATTTTCCGGGTTAAAATATATAATAGAATTAGGTAGTTGAGGATTGCCGCCAGTAAAAATAACCTTGTTATTACTTGAGATTTGGAGATTACTTATTTCTGTAAACTCTTCACAGAGAATTTCAGATTCATTTGAAGAAACATCAATGGAGAGAAGCGTTGTTTTTCCCTTATCAAAATATCTTGCAACTAATTTCTTGTTTGTAAGAAAATCATAGGTTGAGAGTTTAAAGACCCATTGTGGTTGCCCAAATTCAACTAATTTTTTGGTAACAGGCATTATTTGGTTATCTTGATATCGATAAATATTTGACCAGTTTTCTGGCACGTCGTCCTTTTCACATTGTCTGTCTTGTATGAAATATAATGTTCCATCTGGTGAAAATTTAGGAATATAAATTGTTTGATTAAGTCCTCCAGCAACTAAAATTTGTTCAGATATTTCAAGTGTAGTGGGATGAAAGGTACACATCATTAACTTAGTAGTTTCCCAAGGCATATTAGGATGGTTCCATGTCAACCAGGCAATTTTTTTGCTATCTGGAGAAAAAATCGGGTCTGCATAAAAATCGTTACCTTCAATAAGGATATGAGGCTCTCTTGGTTCTTTTTTAGCTAAATCTAAAATAGCAATTGTATTTACATTTTCTTCTTCAGTATACTCTTTCTCATAAACAAAAAGAAGAAAAAGTTCATCAGGAGATAAAGTCAGA
Source organism: Promethearchaeati archaeon (assembly GCA_034660795.1). Classification (GTDB taxonomy): domain Archaea; phylum Asgardarchaeota; class Heimdallarchaeia; order JABLTI01; family JABLTI01; genus JAYEJY01. The sequence goes on from JAYEJY010000046.1 coordinate 3,088, forward strand.
GATGCATATTTTCCTAGAGATTCATTAGCATTTTTTTCCGGAGTCAGAGGTTCAGGTTTATCAGGAATAGTATGTTTCTGACGATAAATTCTTTGATCCTCTTGGTTAACAAAGAAAACATATTCTTCGCCAATTGCATATGCTCCTCCTCCATATTCATGCACACGTGATTTAACAGAAAAATTTTTAGGGGTAATATCTCGGGGTTCTTTGTTGGGACTTTTTTTAACTAATATAACTCGACCATTTTCATGTGGTCGTAATTCTAGCCAAAAAATATCTTCGCCATAAGTTTGTATTTGGGATAAATAGAGACTTTCCGAATAAACCTCATTAGCAGTTATAATTGGTTTCCAAAAACCATAAGGTTTTTCTTGTTTTTTTGTTGACATTTCTATCCCTACTGTTATGTCTTTTAATTTACTATTCTTATTTCTTTCCTTATTATCAAAAACTATTGTTTTATATATTTAAAGCCCTAAAATTATTACTTTTTTTATAATATTACTAAATGAATTATGAGAAAAATACCCAATGCAATTAAAATACCACTTAAAAATAGAAAAGGTTTTCCTTTTTTACCTAAAGGTAACATATCACGAACAACAATATACATAATTAAGCCTAATGCTAAGGAATAGAATAAATAAAGAATTATAATATTAAAAAGCAAAACCAGACCTATGGCAGCTCCAATGATAGGGGCTAAAAAGCTTATTATCCGAATAACGTTTTCCTGTTTATCGTCTAATTCTTCTAAATATTGTTCAGATGAAAAAGATAAGGTAAAAGCTCGAATAAAAAAAGGCATAATGAGAATAAAAGCAGCTTCCCATTCAGTATCAAAAATAAGTGTGACAAGAAGTCCAATAACTAAACTATGAATAATTAATGCTATACCTTCAAATATTGCATGTTGTTCAGTATATTCACATTCAAGTTCTTCTGAATCAATAACTGAAAGGAAAATTTGTTTATTCTCATTTTTTTGTGTTTGATTATTTTTGTTCTCATCGTTATTCGAAGGATCTATTTCTTGTTGTCTGATTTCCCGTTTGAGGTCATTTATAAGTTTACGATAAACAAATTTTTCTGCGAGAGCAACAATGGTAAAACCAATTAGCATTGGAATAAAAATATAATCACCTAGAGAATATGTATCTAAATTCTCGAAACCTGTATAAAGATGCGGGAGTAATTCTAGAAAAATAATTCCAACAATTAAGCCCGACCCAAAACTTTCAAGTTCATAATGTAATTGACGTAAATGTTGAGAAATTTTCTCACCTAGAAAATGTAATAAAGTAATTGCGAGAGCCATAAGAATCGGGACTACCCATTCAATTACTTCCATTCATTTTCACCTTATCAATGGATAATTTACAATCTTTTTATTTTTATTGTTTAAAATTCTGAGCTTTTTTATTTTCAAGGCGTGATTTGGAAAAATTAAAGAAATTAAAATAAACTTCATAAAAATAAAAGAAAGTATAGCTTAATCTTTATTATGATAACGCTATAATATTAGATTGGTGAAACAATTGAAAGTCTATTCTTATGTTATGGATGAAAATAAAGATTTAGCTCCTAATCCATTTTGGGGTTATTGTACATTAGCTCTGGATCAAGAATTAATCAGAAAATTAGCAGAAATAGGAGATTGGGTCATTGGTTTAAGTAAAATAGCGACCAGTGAAGGGAATGAGGAGTTTAAGCTTGTCTTTGCAATGCATATCACTGAGAAATTAACAATAAAGGAATTTTGGGAAAATCCTCGATTCCAAAAAAAGAAACCGGATTTAGAGAAAGAAGAATTCATTTATCATGTAGGCGATAATATCTATAAGCCGACTGATACTGGTTTTGAACAGATACCTTCTTTACATTCACGGGAATTTTTTGAATCAGAAAAAAAAAATGGAAACATCAGAAAAGAATTGACTTACATGGAAAACACATTCTGATTTCTGACATAAATCATTTTTATTTTTTTGGCGAAGATGCAATTAATTTACCTTCAGAAGAAGTATTAGATATCCTTTACTGCCATATTGGTCATAAATGCATAGCTGACTATGAGATACCATCAAATGTTCAAGACTTTCTAGACAATATTGGTGAAAATTATCCACCTGGCTTAATAGCAGCACCTATGGATTGGCCGAAAAAGGATGTATCATGGAAAGTGACTAAATAAAATAAACTACTTTAATAGTTTATTTAAGTAATTATAAAAGATGAAAAATCTTTTTCA
>JAYEJY010000047.1:0-5279 GCA_034660795.1 Promethearchaeati archaeon
AGCCAATGAAGATTGATTTCATCTTTTTCTCCTATGAGATTTTTAATTTTTTCAATTTGTTCTTGGGTAATTATTACTGATTTCTCAGTTTTTTGATCCAATTTAATCAATCTCCTAGAGTTTGTATTAGGTTATTATAATGAATTATTTTTATTATTAGGTTATTTTTTATATCTAATCTTGAGATAATCGCTCAATTTTAAGAGTTTTTCCTTCTGAAATAGCTTGAATAATTTTTCGTCGTCCTGACTGAATTAATCTCCATACCGTTGCTTGTGAAATACCCATTAATTCACCGGTTTCATGTTGAGTATAGCCATCAAGATCAACTAAACGTAAAGCTTCATATTCAGCAATGGTTAATATTTCTGCTTCGTCAGAAAATTTCGGCTTAGGAATAAACTCCTTTACTTCTGGTAAATCCTCAACCAGGATTTCTTTTAAGGGGCGACCTCGATATGTTTCTTGATTTTCTGGCAAAAACATTCTCCCTTTACGTCTTCCCTTACGACTTCGATATTTTCTCATGAAATAACTCCTTAGAGAAGGCATTAGTATTTTATAAAACATTTAACCTAAGCAAAGGTTTATATTTCTTTTCAACACAATGAATTATGTGTTATAATTCAAAAATAAGGTGAATTGATTATGTCAAATAGACGAGGTAATAATGGAAATGGAAGAGGGAGACATCGAAGAATGTATGAATTAACTGGGTTACCAGGTTGGATTAGATTTGGTTCTTCTCCAGGATTTTCCGGTGGAGGTAGAGGAATGGGCCCTTGTGGACAATATCTACAAGAAACTGGACAAATGGATGAATTTGTTGAAAAATTAACAAAAGATAATCCAAATTATGACCAATGGCAAAAAGTAACTGATTTTGAGTCAGATACTAAAAAACAAAGTTCATATGATTTTCAACCTAAAAATACTGATAATCGAAAACAAGTTATTCGAGATAGAATAAATTTCCTTGAAGAAGAAATAAAACAATTAAAAAACGAACTAAAAAATCTTCGTTAATTCTTTTTCATTTCTAACTAAAAAATAACTTTTTAAAGTGAAGGTAACTTATTACATCAAAGTAAGGTAAACCTAATAAATTAACTTATAAAAAATTCTAATTATTGAGGTAATACTAAAATGAAAGTAGCAGTTTCAGCAACAGGCGATGATTTAAACGCAAATATAGATCCACGATTTGGTCGATGTATGACTTTCTTAATCGTTGATTTAGATTCAAAAAAATATAAAGCAGTCAAAAATCCTGCAATTAATGAAGGACATGGAGCCGGTATAAGTGCAGCCCAATTTGTCATTAATCAAGGAGTGGATGCTGTTTTGACAGGTAATATTGGACCTAATGCTCATCAAGTTTTTAATTCTTCCAATGTAAAAATCTATGTTAGCAGTGGTAATATTAAAGATAATTTAGAAAAAATGAAAAATGGGGAACTATCCGCAGTAAGTAGTCCTACAAATGCAGCTCACAGTGGTATGGGAAGAGGCCAAGGCCGAGGAATGGGTCGTGGTGGCGGTAGAGGTATGGGTCGTAGAAGAAATTAAAAAGAGAATCCTATTAATAATTCACGGAGAAAATAAAAATGAAAATTGCAATACCCGTACAAACAGAGAATGATTATCAAAGTCAATTAGCTGTACATTTTGGCCGAGCACCAGCTTTTGCAATCTATGAAAAAGACAAAGATAAATTAGAAATGATTAGTAATCAAAGTAATCATTTTGGTGGTAAAAACGCTCCACCTGAATTACTCCATAATCATGGTGTTTCAGTTCTTATTTGCAGGGGATTAGGTCGTAAAGCTATAGACCTTTTCGACCAACTAGGAATAACAGTCTATCTTTCAAATGATAATACAGTAAAACAAGCTTTGTCTTCTTTTGAAAATGATGACTTACGTTGTGCAAGTAAAACAGATGGTTGTGCTGGAAAGCATGGTCACAGTCATAAACATTAATTTTTTTATTAGATAGATACTAGGCGAAATTTAATGATAATTAGTATTGCAAGCGGGAAAGGTGGAACGGGAAAGACTACTGTAGCAGTAAATCTAGCGCTTTCTTTAGAAAATAGTCAGCTTTTTGATTGTGATGTTGAAGAACCAAATGCAGATATTTTCCTTAAACCTACCTTTTCAAAAACGATAGATGTAAAAGTAATGAATCCTGTTATCAATGAAGAAAAATGTACTCATTGTGGATTATGTGCTGATGTTTGTGAATATAATGCATTAGCAGTAACCGAACAAAAAGTTCTCTTTTTTAAAGAACTATGTATGAGTTGTGGAGCTTGTTATGAATTATGTCCAGTTAATGCTATCTCAGAAAAAATGGTATCAATAGGTGAAGTAAATATCGGTCAGACAAAAGATGGTATGAAAGTAGTTAATGGATCACTAACTATTGGATTCCCCCGTGCTATTCCGATTATTGAAAAAGTAAAAGAACAGATTGAACTTGATAAAATTGCGATTCTAGATGCCCCACCTGGTAATTCTTGTCCGGTTATCGAAACAATATCTAATAGTGATTATTGTGTCTTAGTCACTGAACCTACTCCTTTTGGTCTTTATGATGTTAGAATAGCTGTTGAAGTATGTCGAGAATTAAAGATACCTTTTGGCATTATTATTAATAGATATGGAATGGGAAATGATACTTCTGTTGAAAAATATTGTGAAGAAGAAAATATCGATATTTTACTAAAAATACCTTTTAAACGTGAAATTGCAGAAGCATATTCCAAAGGAATTACTTTAGTGGAAATGGATGCAAAATGGAAGAAACAATTCAGAGAATTATATCAGCAAATTAAGAAGGAGGTTGAATAAAAATGGCAAACCAAATTACAATTATAAGTGGTAAAGGTGGAACTGGAAAAACAACCCTAAGTGCTGCCTTGGCTGCTCAAGCAGCTAATAATGCAATCTTTGCTGATGTTGATGTTGATGCACCAGATCTTCACCTAATTTTACAACCTGAAAAACTAGAAGAAGAAAAATTATATCTAACCAAAAAGGTACATCGAAAAGAAGAGCTCTGCACAAGATGTGGATTATGTGAAGAAAAATGCAGATTTAATGCAATTACCACTACAGAGATTAATTTCTATAAATGTGAAGGTTGTGGGCTTTGTCCTCGTATTTGCCCGGAAGATGCTCTGTATATGAAAGAGTATTATTCCGCTTCTGTTTTCCATTCAAAAACACGTTTTGGTCATTTTACTCATGCAGAGATGGCTATTGGAGAAGGTAATTCTGGGAAAATAGTATCATCCATCAGGAAAAAAGCTCAAAAACTAGCAGAGGATTACTCAAAAGAATATATCATCATTGATGGTTCACCAGGGATAGGCTGTCCAGTTATTGCTTCAATTACTGGCGTTGATCTGGTACTAATAATTGTTGAACCTACATTAAGTGGTATCCATGATCTTGAAAGAGTACTAGGAGTAACTCAACATTTTGAAGTACCTGCAATGGTTTGCATCAATAAATATGATCTTAATAAACAGAACACAAAAGATATTGAAACATTTTGTAAAAAAAATAATATCAATATTATCGGAAAAATCCCTTTTACTAAAGTTGTACCAAAAAGCATTATTGAGCAAAAAAGTATCATGGAAATGGATAATGAAGAAATTAAAAAAATCTTTCAATCCACATGGCAAAATATTCAAAAATACTTTCACTAAAGAACTTTTTTCTCAATTTTTTCTTACAAGGAAAAAATTATAGTCAAGAATTTCTAATGTTTTTATCTCTAAAAAACATACTTTAGCTGGTTTTGCTATGGATGAGCAAATTACCCCCAAAAAGGACAATGATATTATCAAAATTTTCACTTTTACTTGTGACAAATGTAATAAATTAATAGAGGTTCCTATCAAAAAATCACAAAGTAGTAAAATAATAGGGGGTATTTTTAGAATAATTACTATACATCAATGTAATGGTCAAAAAATGGCTGTTTTTTTGTTCTTTGATGATAATTTAATTTTACGACAAAAGGTGTCTAGTCCAATTATAAGTTCTGATATAAATGACACTAAAGAAATCGCTAAGAAAGAGGAAATATTAGATAAACAAGTTGCTATGATTAAGTATCTTTACAAAACATTTGGTGATGATTTTGCTAAAGTAATTAATGCTATTTTTACTGGTGAAGTCGTGATTATTATTGGAGAAAAATTAATAAAAAAACCTACTTGTGAATGCTTAAAATTATTTGCGAAAAATAGAAAATTAGAAATGTCATCAAATTTTAATAAAAAATCCTCAACAGATATCATTTGTATGGAAAATTATCCAAAAGAAAACTTCACTGATTCGGTAATTATAGATCTTAAAAAGAAAAAAATCCTAAATGGTCATCTAAATAGCTTTTGTGTTGAATTACTTTATATGATTATTAATATGGAAGTAAGTGAAATTGTAAGGGAACATATCAATAACCAAATATTAAAAATAAAAAAATATGTCAATGATATTACAAAAGCGATGTCAATAACTGAAGCAGATGCATTTTTTTCAGCTTTAGGAATGAGTGATTTAATACCTGATTTTGTTGATATTCTCTTAATTGTTTCTTCTAAAATTAATCCGTATATTGGAAAATATTATCGAATGATTACTCAGCAAAATAATAATAGATTAGAAGCTAGAAAACCAATTCTTACAAAAATAAAAACAAAAGATGCTAAAATTAATTTTAAAACGATTAAGAAAGATCCTTTGTTTACTCTAGAAAAACATAATAATCTTTTTCATAATTATTTTGATAAACATAAAAAAGAGAAGCATCAAATTCCCTATTTTACAGAATTCTCAACACCTCTTTATTCTTATTATTTAATTTCTATTAAAGATCATTATAAAGGAATTAAATCATATCGAAGTGTCAATAATGAAAAAAATGTTTTAACTAATCCTTTTCTATGCTTATCACTTCCTTTAGAAACAAAAATACAATCCATACTAAAAGTTGATGAGATTTCTAAAAAAGACATCTATAATCAATTATCAAATAGACAAATTCAATATCTTAACTCATTAGAAATATTTGAACATTTAAACAAAGATCCATGGAATTTTTCCGTTGTTATCAGAAATTTCTATGAATCACCAATAAGAATTCCTAAGATTAAATCATTAGCCTATTCTTTTGCTGAATTAATGAGGTCCAGGATAAATGAATCAAAAATTCAAATTAGTCGATTAGATAATTTAGTTAAAATTGTCGGAATGAAACCT
>JAYEJY010000048.1:0-5275 GCA_034660795.1 Promethearchaeati archaeon
TTTCTTAACGAGATTTTTCAAGGTAACTAAAACGTCATTTAAACTATCAATACTAACGTTTCTAATTGGGAGGGTTTTAAATCGCTCAGAATTTGTACCTGATTGTTGTAATATTAATGCTTGTACTAATACCAATCCTTCATCTAATAAATGCTTAAATTCCTTTTCAGCTTGGTTAATTCGAGGGATTAAGTACCTTCTTGTTTTAACCATATTGTATCACATAATTATATACTACAACCGTTTTGAAACTCTTTTTAAAATTATTGGGAACTTGCATTTTTGTAAAGATGATAATCACCATTTTTTTATAGGTTAAATTTTCAATTATCTAACATAAATTATATATGATGTTATCTTACATCAAGAGTTAGTTGAAGTGATTCTCTCCTTGCCAGCACATGAACGGATTACTTATCGGATAGAAATTGATACTTCTAAATGTACTGGGTGTAATAATTGCACAGTTGCGTGCCCTGTAAATGCACGTATCCGTATGGATTCAACGAAAAATTATGAAGAAATTACAGAAGAAAAAGTAATTGCTATTCGTAATGGTGTTGCCCAAGTAATTAATCCCTTTAAATGCGATGGTGATGGAATTTGTCTAATTGTTTGTCCTCAAGATTGTATTACCTTAAGTTTTATTCCCCTCTCTGATTACGAGGACGCTCCTAAACAAAATGTTCAAGTCAAGACAATTTAAATGTTAGTAATTTATATCGGCGATTTAATAATGACACGTCAGGCATTAGTCAAAAAGAAGGCAAATAAAGTTATTACGGAAAGAAAAACAAATTATACAACAACTTCTCTAATTCTTGATGTTGATAAATGCCAAGGTTGCAATCTATGCTGGACAATTTGTCCTCAATACGCAATAGAGCGGGGACCTATTGGAGCATCCATAAGGGGAAGAACCAATACACCACCAATTAGAATTAACTATTATCGGTGTGTGTTTTGTGGTTTGTGTGCCTATATTTGTCCTTTTAATGCTCTCAAACTAGAAATAAATGGTAAACCTGCACAAAAAATTCGAGAAGGAGTTTCAATTCCCAAACTCGAAGGGGACCTAGTTCAATGCCAGAAAACAGGTGAAATCGTAAAAAAATCATATGAAGGAGAAATTATCCTTCATGAAGAAAAATGTCCAAGTGGATGTTCAACATGTATTGATGTATGTCCTTCTAGATGTATTGAATTACCCTTAGCATCAAAAGATAAGCCGTGGGAAAACGATCATAAATTACAAGTTAATCACGAAGATTGTTTGTTTTGTGGGGCATGTGTTTTTGCTTGCCCTTCTCCTGGAGCAATTGAACTTAAACGTACCGAAATAAAGCATAGCAAAGAAGGGTCTGAGAGCCAACTCTGGATAAATATTGAAAAAAAATTGACAGAAAAGGTCTCCTCTCGAGACTGGTTTTCTGAAGAACGATTAGAAATGCTTACTCGAGGTGAAAAGAAATTACCACCAAAAAGAAAACATCTGAAGGATTAATTATTAAGAATGGTTTGATTTTTGATCCTTTGAATAATATTGATGGAGAGAAAAAAGAGCTTCATATCTTAGATGGTAAAATCGTTTCCTCTTCGGAAGTAAAAAAAGCAGATAAGATAAAAACTATTGATGCTTCTAATATGATTATTTTTCCAGGTGGTGTTGATATTCATGCTCATATAGCTGGCCCTAAGGTTAATGTAGGAAGATTATTACGACCTGAAGATCATCGACTTTCTCATAACCCAGCATCTATAATTCAAAGAGCAGGTGTAGGCCAAACAGTTCCATCTACTTATTATACTGGTTATGCTTATGCAAAAATGGGCTATACTTCAGTTATGGAACCAGCAATGCCACCACTTAAAGCAAGACACACACATGAGGAGCTACAAGATATTCCTATCTTAGATAAAGCAGCTTATACTTTAATGAGCGGTAATTGGTTTTTAATGGAACGTATGAATGAACTCAATATGAAGGAATTGTGTGCATATGTTTCTTGGCTTCTATCTGTGACAGGTGGATATACAATTAAATTAGTAAATCCAGGTGGAGAAGAGACTTGGGCGTGGGGTAAAAATGTAACTGGTTTAGAAGAGAAAGTACCTTATTTTAGAACAACTCCTAAGGAAATTATTACCACGCTCTCAAAAGTAAATGAACGATTAAACTTACCTCATACCATTCATCTTCACACGAATAATCTTGGTCTACCAGGTAATTTTAAAATCACAAAAGAAACGATTGATTCCGTTAAAGGTATTACCCCCTCAAAAAAACGAAAAAGATTAATGCATATAACCCACCTTCAATTTTCTTCCTATGGTGGTACCTCATGGAAGAATTTTAGCTCAGAAGCAAAAGAAATAGCTCATTATGTAAATAAAAACAAGCATATTACGTGTGATGTGGGACAGGTTATTTTTGGTAACACAACAACAATGACAGCTGATGGTGCTTGGCAATGGGCTTTACGATGTATTACTGAACATCTTCCTTGGGCAAGTCGTTCTGGTGCTAAATGGTGTAATGGTCAAATTGAATTAGAATCTTCTTCAGGTGTTGTTCCGTATTTATTCCGGAGAAAAAATCCTGTTAATGCAACTCAATGGGCAATTGGGCTTGAGCTTTTATTATCAATAAATGATTTATCAAGAATTGCAATATCCACTGATCATCCCAATGGTGGTCCTTTCACCTTTTATCCAATAATAATTAGTTGGTTGATGAGTAAAAAAGCAAGAGAAGAAATGATTACAAAATCAAGCAAAGCAATTCAAGAAACAACAACATTAGAAAATATCGAAAAGGAATTATCGTTATATGAGATTGCACAAATTACTCGAGCAAGTCCAGCAAAAATCCTCGGTTTTAAGAATAAAGGTCATTTAGGAATTGGTGCTGATGCTGATATTGCTATATATGATTTTCCTGTACCACTTGAGAAATTATCTTCTGAATACCAGATAATTGAAAAGGCTTTTTCAAAAACAGCGTATACTATAAAAAATGGTCAAATCGTAATAAAAAATGGTCAAATTGTATCTTCCCCTTCAGGTCAAACATATCGAGTTGAACCACAAATTCCGGAAGATTGGCAAATCGCAATTCAACATGCAATTCAAGAGCGTTTTAAACACTATTATAGTGTTAATTTAAGGAATTATGCTGTCCAAAAAGATTATTTACGGAATAGTAAGACCTTAAAACCTTCAGCAAAATAATAAGTGCATTCCGATGAAAACTATTTCCCTTATCCCTAAACAAGATGCTTTGAAGTCATATCCAATTGAAGCGGAAGTAATAACACCTGATTTTTTCGCTAACAAGTCTTTAAAAGAGATTGGGACTTTATCTGTCTGGCAAGGTAATCGAAAATTACCGTTAAGCTCTTTAGTTTCTCTTTCATGTGATGATTCTCATCTTGGATCAATTAATACCTTCCAAATCAATATGAAAGGGGATTTTTCAAAATTTAAACATGTTGGAGAAAAAATGACGGGAGGTAAAATCATCATAAATGGCGATATTGGTATGCATCTTGGTGTAGAAATGACAGGGGGACAGATCCATGTAGAGGGTAGTGTTGATGATTTTGCTGGTGCTAACATATCTGGTGGAGAGATAATAATAAAAGGTCAAGCTGGTCATTATCTGGGTGGATCTTTACGAGGTGACTGGCAAGGTATGAAAGGTGGCCACATTAAAATTGTGGGTAATGTGGGTAATGAATGCGGTATATGGATGCGTAATGGTTTTATTGAAATTACTGGAGATGTTTCAAGTTTTCTTGGAATGCACCTTCATGATGGTACAATTATTGTAAATGGTGATGTTAAGGATAGAGCCGGAGCTTCAATGACTGGTGGCCAAATTATAATAAATGGAACATTAGGGTCGATTCTCCCCTCATTTGAATTTAAACAGAAACTATCAAAAATAACTATCAAAAATTATGGGGAACTGCTCGGTCCTTTCTTGGAATTTAAGGGAGATTTTGCGGAAAAAAAGCAAGGTACATTATATCTTCTTGCAGAGAAAAATGCTAATTTTAAATAATTCATTTTATATTATTAAATCCTTATGAGATGACTTCTTGCCTTTTACTTGTTGAAACACTTAATGTTAGGAGTTCATATATAGTGTTTTTAAGATTTAAATTAGTTATATTTTTGTCAAATTCTACTAACCCGTTCCTTTCGGCTTTAATCGTTAGATAAAACGAAACTTCCTTAATTTGAAATCTTATGGAAGTAATACGAGTTGAGTATTCTTGCATTTTTTTAATAAAATCCTTTTTTTCTTTTAGATACACTTCTAGATCTCCAACTAAGTTTTCTTTAAGATGTAAATTGCCTATTTGAAGTGAAATAGGAAAAATTTGGAATCGTGTTTTCGCAAATTTCGCAAAAAGTTTCTGTAAATTTAATTCACAAGGAGAAAATTTTAGATTAATTTTCTGTCCTAAAAAACTGATTGCATTTTGGATTTCTTGTTTTTCTCCTATAAACAAACAAAGCAAGACTCCAACTGGTGTTTCTAATTCAACAGGAGGGTCAATAATTTTAATCTTGGTTCCTTCGTACACTAACATGGTTTCTGAGCGCATTGAGGGAAGGTTTCTATGAGGAAATTGTAATTTCTTTTCATACATTTTAAAGTACGTTCCTTGGAAAAAGCTACTAGCGAGAGGGTCGAAGATAATAAATTCTGTATCAATGGAGGGTGTTCCGAAATCAATATCAGCAAATTGCTCTTCTGTTAAATGTTCATCTCCAGAGATATAGCCCCAATAAATTGCTATTGTTGTCAATTGTCTTACACCTGGGATTAGTTTCTTACATTTATTCTTATATAAAATTGAAAAAAATGCTTAATTAGATTTTCTCCTATAAAATCGTTATGTCTCCCAATATTTTTGTTGTGGGCTTAACTCTGTTTCTTCTTTGCTTTCCTCAAGCATTTTTTGGCGTAATTTGACAGCAATAATAAGCCCAATAAGCAAAACAACCACAGTTATTGTAGCAATTATTAAGCCTAATAACCACGGTTGAATAGTTGTTCGATAGGTCAATTCTATAATTACTATAATTGGTTCATTATGATTATTTCTTAATATGAAATAGATATTCCCTTTTTTATCGGCAATTACTTGCCCGTAAGCCTTTTTCCCTTCTTCATAATTTAAACTATCAAAAAATGCGTATTGTTCAAATTGGTTTGGTAAATTTTTTACTTCCTCATATTCATTTGCTGATATTTCTGTCC
>JAYEJY010000049.1:0-24844 GCA_034660795.1 Promethearchaeati archaeon
ATCATTGGATGACCTGCACCAAATAAATGGACCGGTTTTGAAGGATCAAGATATTTTTTAGCAGTAAGAATTGATTGTAAAAGAACATCGAATTGATAATTACTCATTAATTCTACAACACTACCAATAGCAAACATATCATATTGTGGGCTTTCAGTAAGCTTTTTGGCTGAATATTCAACTAAAGAAGCATATTTACCTCCTTGAATCGGACAAGCCCAAAGAATGTCCTTTTCAGAAATATACTTACCAGCTTCTTTACACCTTTGTATAGTTGTAAGAACTTTCTCTTTAGCAGTTACATAACTATCCTTTAGTGCTATAGGAATATCTAAAGGAACACCAATATCAGTATTTAGTTGTTCTTGAAAAGTAATTGCATTTTTTGGGGTTATCTCAACTTCCCCATATACTAAGGATTGATAAGCACCTGAATCTGTCATTATTGTATCTGAAAAACCAGTGATTTCACGAAGGTCTACGATTTTTTCAAAAAATTCTTTTCTTAAAATATAAGAACTAGTTATAATAATATCAATACCTATTTCCGGGAAAAAAGTTTCAACATTTACGAGATTTTTCTTAGCTTCAGGATGAACAACAGGGACAAAAGCAGGTGTCAACACGGTTCCACTTTTTGTGGTTAATTTACCTATTCTTGCTAATAAATCATTTTTAGTTATTTCAAACAAATAATGTCACCGGAAGGGTATTCATTAATAATAATTTTAATGGATTGTTTTATGCTTCTTCCTCTTCTTCTAATTCATCCATGAATTGGTCAAAAACTGCACGAACACGATCTGCTACTGGGCCTGTTCCTTCTACTCCTTTTTCTGATACCTTAATTTTATTTAAAACTTGGATAACTCTAGCATCATCAAAAATTTTGACATCAGCATCTAAAAGGTTTAAACGATTTCGTAATTCGGTTGCTAAAGCCTGTAAATCAAATGGTTGCTCATTAATAAGAACCTCTGAAATAGTGGGTCCTCGTAAGAATACTTTGTAATACTTATTTTCGCCTTCGATAACATTAGTTAAGCAAACATCAAAAGTTTCTAGATTATAGGCCTTCATTAATCCATTAAAGGATTTACCTGTAGTTGTTACAATCGTAACATATTTACCTTTTAAATCGGCAAATTCTTTATTAAAAATCCATTTTGGGGTTGTTGTTGTTGACATTTTTTATGTCCCTCACAATTGATTAGTTATTGTTATCAAAGATGGTTTTTCTTTTAGATTAAAAAAAATTCGGTCACTTCATTTAAGAAGGACCGATGAAGAGCATAATTTGTTAAAAAAATAATCCTTTATCTTGCTTTTTTTCCTTCCGAACAATTTTTTCTCCACAATTAGGACAAATACTCCAAGAAGAGTCTAAATCATATCCACAAGTGGGACAAAATGGTTTCTCATCCGAAGGATAATCATCTTCATAGTCCATTCTTTGCCTTCTTCGAGAATTAGCCTTTTCATGATAGGTCTCTTGAGCATACCCTTCATCAAATAAAGGTTTTTCAAAATCTTCTTGACTAGATTCTGAAAATAAATCATCATCAAATAATTCAAAATCTTCCTCCTGATCTTCTTCGTAATGAGTATTTTCAAAATCATTACTAAAATCAGGATCATCAGTAATATTACCTTCAAATAGATCGTGATTGTTAGGTTTTATGAAATCTCTTTGCTCTCGAGTTCTATGGGTTGTTCTAGCATGATGCTCACCCTCTCTCTGACCATAAGACCGGGTGGGAGAACCGGAATAGTCATAAGATTCTGCAGAGGTTTCTCTCGAGTAAAACTCAGAATTTCTTCCTTGAGTTTTTTGTAATTTTAAAAATTGTAAAAGTGCTTTCCGCTTTTCACAAGTTTTTGCTATAGGACAATTAGATCCTCGAAAATCAGAAATAGCCGGAATGCGCTCACCTTCGATCATTAGCCCGGAAGAGTGTATTGTGACATTTATTCCTTGTCTTTGCATGGCTGAAATAATATCATTAATGGAATAGACTTGGTTATTTATTACAAATATACCCTTTTGGTTTTTTTCCTGCGTATACATTAATCTCACCGTTGATATAGTTATTCTTTCTTTCTTTTTTTACATAAAAATAGAGTATTTCTAGATGATATCAGTATATGCCTAAGCATATTACATTTTTACAACACTTTTTTTACAAAAAAGCTATATATTAGAAAAATTCTTACATGGAACTTATTCTCTCACTAACGAATAATTTTTTATAGTAAACATGAAGATATCAATGTATCTTACATAAAAATATAAAAAGTAATTTTTTTAATATAAAGTAAGATTCCTCGGAATTTGCGGGGGTTGCCCAGCATGGCCAATTTCCTTACTCTAAAAGGAAGGCTATAGGCGCAGGACTGAGGTTCCTGTCTCGAAGGAGTTCGCGTGTTCAAATCACGTCCCCCGCACCAATAAATTTTAGGTTATTCTAATATTGAGACTATTTTTGTTTTTCAGAAACAAATTATTTATCTTTTGAAAAACTATTTGTTACACTATGATTAAAAAAAATAGTTTTGTATACTGAATGGGCTAATAAAAAAAATATTCAAAGCATTAGAACAAATAAGCGAAGAAAAATTCGTAAAAGAATTGGATTTCTTCTTTGTAAATGATACTAACTGTTCTACTTCTTCTATTCCTTCTTTAGTAGAACTAATTATGATGTGATTAGCTTTTTGTAGTTGTGTTCTGAAAGAAGTACCTTTTTAATCAGAGCAGGAAATTTCCTTATTTCGACAGATGACAAAAAAACAATTATTACAAAAATGGGTGGAGATAACTAAAAATTTTAGCACAAATTTTAATAAAACCTACAGGACAAAAAAGACTTTTGGTGATAGTGATATTGCTATTGATGAGGATTTTATCTTCGCTTTTATCAACCATGTTGTTTATCATCGAGGGTAAATTAATACCGCCTTGAAAATGGTTAGGGAAAAAACAGATGATGCAGATTATGGTAATTATATAAGACAAAAGAAAAATAAAACGTAATAAACTAAGTCATAATTTTTCATTTGCTAGTGATAGGATTAAAATAAGAAAAATTAAAATAAAAAGAAAAAAGGAAAGAACGAGTATTATTTTCTTCCACGAATTCGTCCAGATTGCCTTGCAGCAATTAGGCCGACTTTAGATCCAGGAGGTTTATTGCGGGACACAGTTCGAGTTCCGCTTCCACCACCATGAGGATGACTAACAGCATTCATTGTAACCCCTCTGACTCGAGGGAATTGTCGTCCTTTTGCTTTTAATTTGTGATATTTTGCACCAGCTTTCAATAAAGGTTTCTCAATACGTCCGCCTCCAGCAACAACACCAATCGTGGCTCGAGAGCGAGGATTAAATGCTTTTAATTCGCCACTGGGAAGCTGACAAAAGATTTTCTTTCTAGTATGAGAAATAACCGTTGCAAAAGTACCAGACGAACGAATAATGGCTCCTCCATCACCTGGTCGAAGTTCAATGTTATGAACATAAGCTCCGTCAGGAATATTCCGTAAAGGCATTATAGACCCAATCTCAATAGGAGCTTGGGAACCACGATAGATTTTCTGCCCTACTTGAATATTCTCTGGTGCAAGTAATAGATGATAATTATTATCTTCATCTTTTACACGCATAATAGGAGCACCTCTACCTGGATCATGTAAGAGTTCAATAACTTCTAATTCCGAATAGGAACGCTGATAATCTTCATTAGATAATTGTGGATATCTAACAGGTCCTCGTCGTTTATGACTATTAGCACGGAATTGTGAGGTTCCGCGACCTTTTCTTTGCGCTAAAATTCGTTTACCCATAGAGTATCACCTTCTACATTAATCCTAGTGCTGTGGCAAGATCAACCGCATTATAAGTTGGATGGAGTCGTACAATAGCTTTCTTCCGACCCCGAGGGGTGATCATAGTATTTACTTTTTCCACTTTCACATCATAAAGCGTTTCAACCGCACGTTTAATGGTGTGTTTATTTGCTGTACGTTTTACAATAAACACAATTTTATTTTGACTTTCAATCATTTCAAAAACTCTTTCACTACTATAAGGTGAAATAATAATTTTATAGTAGTCGATTTCTTTATCAATACTCATAGTTTTTTGACTCCATTATTTCCACAGTTTTTACGCTATTTTGAACTCTCAGAGGGAACAATTTCTCGGACAGGATATTTTTCTTTGATAATTTTCAAAGCTTTTTCCATCCAGACCGTAAGTCTTCCCGGATGTGTACCTGGTGCTAAATGTTCCGCGTTTAGATAGTTCACATGTGCAATATCTACTCCAGGGAGATTCCTTATTGCTTTGCAAAAAGCTGATTCCCTGTCAACAACAAATAAAGGACCGACTGGTACTTGGTACTTACGTCCACGACCTTTGCCTTTACCGGCACGAATAGATCTACCATCTTTACATCGTTCAATGTCGTCATATAAGCCTACTTTTTCAAAGAGTTCTGCGGCTTCTTTTGTTTTTTGAATCTCATCATGAATATGATCTTCAAAGATAATTGGCAAAAGATCAAATTCTTCTGCTTTATGACCTCTTTGAAGCACTAACTCTTTATTAGCAGTGGCAGCAATTCCACTTCGAATGGCTAATTGACGTTCTTTTTTATTGATGTTTTCTTCTTGCCTTTTCTCCACTTTAGGAGGATGAGCAACACGACCTCCAACAGTATAGTTAACTAATGCACCTCTTTGCCCATGATGTGTTCGGCGCCCATGACTTCTGGGTGTACGTGCCACACCATGACCAGGTCCCCAGCTAGTAGCAACTGTCCAACCTGCATGGTACTTAGTACCTTTTGGATGTCGACGAGAACTTTGTACTGCTAGAACGGCTCGTTTAATAACATCGGGTCGATAAGAGGTTTCAAAGACAGGTGGTAAATTAATACGTTTCTTCTTTGGCAAACCAATAGCACCATATATTTTAGCTTTAAGCATATCTTATCAACTCCTAATTTTGACTCGTCCGTGATATATGGACGATTTCTGGCACTTCTCGAGGTTCCTTACCCCGGATGGGAGTACGCATAGTGATAAGTCGTTTGGGTGTTCCCTGAACGCTACCTTTCACTAAGAGGAAGTCGTTAGTTACGATTCCATATTTCTTGAACCCACCTGCTGGGGTAATCTCTTCTTCTTTTGTGCCAACTTTCATAATGAGCTTATTGTACTCAGTTCTTTGATGATACCCATGTTGTCCTTGATGCGCAACCGTATACATTGTTTGCGAGGGACTCCATGGTCCTAATGCTCCAGGTTTGCGTTTAACGCCCCTGGTCTTCCGTGGCAAGATTTTGATTCCAAACCGTTTAACCGGTCCTTGAATTCCCTTGCCTTTTGTAACACCAATCGTGTCCACATATTCGCCTGGCTCAAAAACGGTATCTACAGGTATGTCTTTCCCTAAAAGGGATTTAGCATATTCAAATCCTTCTTCAATAGTTTTACAGCCAACCTTTAACTCCAAAATATCGGGTTTCTTTCGAGGAAGTTTAGCTTCTTGAGGATTTGTCATTACAATTACTCTCAATTCAAACATTGACCCTAGACGCTTTTGTAGGGTTTTTAGGCGTGATTTGGCATCATACTTTTTCTTGTCCGGCAAGATCATTTTCCGGTCAAGAATCTGAGGAAGATCCTTAATGAAAGCTTCACCAAGGATTTGTAACCCTTCAGGAGTGTATTTATACCCGCGAAGACCAATCACTTTGAGAGGAGGGCATTCTAAAATAGTCACGGGAACAATGCGTTCTTGATTATACATTTGACTATGTTTACGATTTTCCACAATGACTAAGTGCGTCATGCCGGCTTTGAAACCTGCATACCCAAGTAACCTTGGTTTACCGTTCCAATCTGGCCAGGAACGAATCTTTCCTTTAGGGGTTTTTACACGGACCCGTCTAAAGGAGAGTGAACCTTGATGTGGTGCACTTTTTGTTCGTTTACCCATTTTTCAAAGCCTTCTTAATATTCAATTTTATTACTTTATTAACGTGAAATTATAAAATTCACTAAGTTAATAGTAATGTACATATATTCATTGCAAACTAAGTGACTATGCAAAGTTTGCAGTTATTTGTGTCCTACCTCACATATATCATAAAAATTTTTCCTTGGAATTGATGAAAAGAACATAAAAAACCCAAAATTCGAAGAAAAAACATGGCAAAACAAATTAAAAAATCGAGAGAACTACTAAAAAAAGATTGCTGATACCATGCAAAATTTTTTAAAAGAGACAAGAGGAGAAAAACATAAGTAAAAAAATAAGGAAGAAAAAAAGATGTCCGCGCAAAGAGCAAGAATAAGATTAAGTGGACAAAACACTACTACACTCGCAAATATCTGTGATCAAATTTCAAAAATTGCAGATAAAACGGGTGTGAGAATGTCTGGGCCCATTCCACTTCCTACAAAAGTCATAACAGTGCCAGTTAGAAAATCACCGTGTGGAAATGGAACGCAAACATTTGACCACTTTGAGATGCGTATACATAAACGATTAATTGATATTGACGCAGAAGAACGCACACTCAAACAAATTATGAGGGTCAAAATGCCAGAAGACATTCATGTAGAAATTGAACTTAGTAGATAATAGTACTAGAGGAAGCAACCCTCTTTTTGTCCTCATCAGCAAGACAAGCGGAATACGGATTGGAAATCCTCTGCTTGTATAACTTCTCCCCCTAGGAGATACTAGGTTAAAAACTATTTTTAAACAATAAAAGATAAAATACGTTTTATATTGAAAAGTGCCGAGGAGGGGATTCGAACCCCTGAGCGTTCGCACGCAGTGGTTAGCTCGTTGTTCAAATTATAAAGAACCTTTCGAGACCACCGCCCTGCCAGGCTAGGCCACCTCGGCTAAAAAAATAATTAGCCATAATGATTTATTATTACTAGTTAATTGGTGATTTCTTTTTTATTTTATTAATGTTCTTTTACTCTTGTATAAAATAGAAAAGTGTCTTGTTAGCTAAAAATTGACGAATAAGTAGATAAAATAATAGTTTATTTTATTTTTATTTATCTATTTTAAAAAAGAGGTAATTTATTTGATCTCTATAAGTATATTTTATTATCAAACACAAAACTTTTTAACGAACTAAATCACAGCAACTAATTACTGTCGACCGGATATGCGGAGGTAGCCTAGCCAGGTCAACGGCGACAGACTTAAGATCGCTGATCGGCCAGATCAGATATTTCATAGGGCCAGTATAAGATATCTGTTCCTGAAGAGGTACGAGTGTTCGAATCGCTCCCTCCGCACCAATTATTTCTTCAAAAATTAGGTTTTTTTAATTGGTATCTTGCCGAAATTCTTCAATTATTTCCGCATTTTTATCCTTTACTAAAAAGATAGCTTGGATTATTTCCCGTAACGTTGTACCGATTATTTCAGCGGGTTTATGTGGGTCCCAAATCATTTTTTTATCTGGTGATGGATATTTAAAAGCACTAATTTGTTTCAAAATTTCTTGACTATTTTCTTCTATTAGTTGTAATTTTTGTTGCGCAGCTATAAAGTCGCTATAAAGACATTCTATGCTTTCTTGGAGATTATTGGTTAATTTGAGGACATCTTTTAGGAGCTTTTTGAGAGTTTGAATTTCTTTATCAGTAAGCTCTTCTTTGAATTCTACCAAATCATGATGGAAATATTGGATTCTTTTTAAGAGATAATTTATTCGCAAGAATAACTTATATTTCTCAACTTTTAAAGAAGTATTAATTCTGCTTTTATGTAAATTTATTGCTATCTCTTCTCGGCAAGCTCCAATTTCTTTGTTCCATTCTTCTTCTTTCTGTGGTGTTATCATCGTTTCAAAGTCTTCACAAAATGCTTCTAGGTATTTCTGAGTAAAAGAGCTAAGATTCTTGAGATTATTTTCGATTTTTCTATGTATTTGAAATTGAAAAATTCTTTGAAACATTTAGAACATCCACCCTGTAGCATAATAATAACCTATCGCCCACACCGCACTAAGAATAGGTGTTAAGAAAGCAAAAAGAGTTATCATTTTCACACTAGCAAAATTAACCGGTTTATTACCACCAATACCTGCTCCAACAAAACTCGACACTAAAACCATAGTACCAGAAATTGGTATACCAAAAAAAACTGCGATAAAAATAATTATAGCGGAAGCTGTTTGCGTAGCAAAACCTGTTTCGGGGGTTAATTTAACAACGTCATTTCCTAGCGTTTGTAAAACACGTCGACCAATAAAAATTAAACCCAAACCTAGACTTAGGCCACCTATGATTATGGGTAAGTATTGATAAAAAAGTGACCTGCCTTCTTCTTGGAAGAGCGGAACAATGGGAGCAATAGCGTTACAGAGGTCATTTCCAGAACGTGATAACCCAAGTATAATCACCATAAAAAATAATGAAGAGCCAAAAATTTCGCTACTCTTTTCGTAATCCTGTAACCCTTTAATTCGTTGTGCCATAATTTTATTTACAATTTTAATAAGCAAAAAGGACGCTACAAATCCTACTATGGGAGAAATTAACCACGTAAAGATAATTTTTCCAAAGCCATCAAAAGTCCAAATAATTGATTCTTGTTTAATTATAGTTAACCCCAAAATTGCACCTATCATTGCTTGGGTTGATGAGATTGGCAAACCAAAAAATGATGCTAAAATAAGACTTGTAGCCATTGCTAAAAAAATAACTACAACAATGTGATAGTCAGCAATATTTAAGGTTGAGATATCATTTTGTAAAGTATCGCAAATACGAGGAGCAAATAAAAGAGAACCAATAAAAGCAATAATTGCGCCTAAAAAAACAGCAACATTCACAGAAACACGTTTAATACCAACAATTGATGCATACGTTTCATCATTGGCTCCAATAGCAAAAGCTAATATCATTGATATACAAATTAATGCTATGGCGATGACATCCATTTAGCTTTCACCTTGCAAATGATTAATTTTTTCATTATCCATGATAGTTTATCTACACTATTGTTAATTTTCTTAAACATTTCCAATAACTATTGATTGTAAAATATCTGCTGCATCTTCTGCTGCGTTCGTTGCTTTTTCAATGTCTTGTATCGCATGATCAAAAACCACAAGAAGGGCAGAATTTTCTGTAAATTCATGTAAATCAAAATAAAGTGTTTTTAATTGAGTATAAATTCCGTCAATTTCATGTTCTAAGGTACTTATTTCGCTTGTAAGATCAATTACTTTATCTATCTCTTCACGATAAATGTCAAGTGCTTCCGAAAGTTTCTCAGAACACTGATGTAAAAGTTGGCATTGCTTTTTAATGATTTCAAATATTTTCTCAGGCAATTCACAGTTTTGAAGGATAAGAAAATTATGAACAGCTCGTTTGGTATAATTAATTATATCATCAGCATGAGATATGAAATTTAGGATATTTGTTTGTAATTTAGACTTTAATTTACCCTTTGCAAAATCTAAATAAATCTCAGCTAATATTTGGTCGGCAGCATCCTCTGCTTCACTAATTACCCCAACTTCATGATCTAATTTAGGTAGATCTTTCTGGTTCCACGCTTCCACGGCTTTTTGAAGCGACTTTGTAGAAGTTAATATCTTAGATAAATGATCAGCCATCTTTGTATGAACTTCCTTTTCTGTTTGTCGATGAAAAAAATTCCATATTTTTTCGAAACTCATTGTTATCACTTTATAATCACTAAAAATCTCTATCTCATTTAGTATTTATAGGAAGAAACTAATAAATAATATCTAAGAAGTTTATTGATTATTTTTTAAATCGATTTATGGGTAACGTAAATTCTGTTTTGATTTTTTTCATGATTAAATAGAGTAATTTTGTTAATCACTCCTTTTTTTAATATTTAGTAAGTAACTTTTTTATCTAAGAAAATAACTTTTGAAGGTAGTAAACATAATTGGTGTGTGAAAAAATGGCTACAGAAAAGAAATTCATGATAAAAAAAGTAAATGCTCAAGAAATCTTTGACTCTCGTGGGAATCCTACTATAGAAGTTGAATTAGTCTCTCAAACAGGAATTAGTGCTCGAGCTGCAGTGCCTTCTGGAAAAAGCACAGGAGCAAATGAAGCACTTGAACTAAGAGATAATGATAAAAATAGATATCATGGGAAAGGCGTACTAAAAGCAATTAGTAATATAAAAAAACACATTAGTCCAGCAATAATTGGCATGGACATTCGAGAATCCCAAAAAATTGACCAAAAAATGATTAAATTAGATGGTACACCTTTGAAAAGAAAATTAGGAGCAAATGCAATTTTAGGGGTTTCACTTGCAACTATCCGCTTAGCAGCCAAGACTAAACAAGTTCCGTTATACGAACACATCTATCATCTAGCATATGATAAAAAACCAGATCAATATCTTTTACCTGTACCAATGGCAAATGTAATTAATGGCGGAGAACATGCCGGAGGGAATTTAGCGCCACAAGAATTTATGATTATGCCTGTAAATTTTAGTGATTTCCGTGAAGGTGTAAGAGCAATTGCTGAAATCTATGTTTCCCTAAGAAACATATTGCAGGATAAATATGGTCCTGAAGCAACAAACGTTGGAGATGAAGGGGGATTTGGTTCCCCAGTTGATACAAGTGATGAAGCTCTCTCCTTGCTCGAAAAAGCAACAGAAGCAGCTGGTTACAAAGTTAAACAGGATATCTGTTTTGCCTTAGATCCTGCTGCGACAGAATTCTATGAGGATGACGCTTATCATATTGATGGAGATAAGCTTACCGAAATGGAATTAGTTGATTATTGGGTTAATTTGATTGATTCTTATCCAATAGTTAGTTTGGAAGACCCCTTTAATGAGGAATCTTTCAAGGCTTTTGCTGAATTACGAAAGAAAGTCAATGATGAAGTACAAATTGTGGGTGATGACCTTACTGTTACAAATATTTCCCGTCTAGAAAAAGCCATTGAAATGAATTCAATTAATTCACTTCTCATGAAAATTAACCAAATTGGAACAATTTCAGAATCCATTAATGCTGCAAAAACCTGCTGGGAAGAAGGTTATTCTGTAGTTGTTTCACATAGGAGTGGCGAAACAGAAGATACAGCAATCGCTGATTTAGCAGTGGGTTTATGTACTGGACAAATAAAAACAGGCTCGATAGCAAGAGGAGAACGAACAGCAAAATATAATCAATTATTAAGAATAAATGATTCGCTTGATTCTAAGGCCATTTATCCTGGTAAAGCGTTTAGAACAGCGTTTAAAAAGTTCATTTAACTCTTCCTTGTTTTTTTCCTCTATTTTTTTAAACTCCCTCTTTCATAGTTTCTATGAAGTGTTGAACTTGTCGCTGAAACGAAAGGATCTTGAGATTTTCTTGGAGGGGTTAGAACAACCACAGCAACAAAAAATAGAATATGAACAATATATAACCCCTACTCGAGTTGCTGCTAACCTTATCTGGATAGCTGGGATGCAACATGATGATATAATTGATAAAATAGTTGTTGATTTAGGGGCAGGATCCGGGATATTAACACTAGGCGCGGCTTATTTTGGGGCTAAGCATGTCATTGCCATAGATATAGACTTGTCATCATTGTTAGTAGCGAAAGAAAATAGTCAAACATTAAAATTGCGGGAGCTCTGTGATTTTATACAAATGGATGCAGAAAAAAGTAAATTAAAACAAATTAATACAACGATAATGAATCCTCCCTTTGGAATGAGAAAAGAAAGCAGAAGCAGAGACCGTTCTTTTATTAAAACCGCATTAACCTTTTCAGAAGTTGTTTATTCAATTATTCCACAGGCACAAAAAACACGTTCTTTTTTCCAAAAGTTCTGTTCTCAACACAATGCCCGAGTTGATAAAATAATTCCTATGGATTTTGAAATTAAGAAACAGTACAATTTTCACCACAAAAAACAACATGTCATTACAGTCGATCTTTATCGAATCATATCATTAAGAACAGCTTAAACAATTCGGTATTTTTTCAAGTAGTTTTGGATTATATGGTTTTTTTATTCGAAAATGCTTAATTAATTTAAGTTTCTTATCTCTAGAGAGACTTTTTATCGCCAATTCTCTCCTCATTGCATTTTTTTGTTTTTTATAAATCTCATAATATGCGAGTTTTACTGGACGACGATAACGGGTATACCTTGCACCCTTCTTCGTATGATTATGTTGATGAATTCGTTTTTGTAGCTGTTTAGTATAACCCGTATAAATTGAGTCATCAGAACACTTAACCATATAAACAAAATAGGGCAACATAACACACTCCTTAGCATAAATACACTATTTCTTAATCACTTGATAACATATAAAAGATTAGAATATACAAATATTAAAATGCTTAAAAAATAACTATTTGAATGAATTAACTATATAAAGAGAGTTAAACTATGCCACGACGAAGGTCTCGTTCGAGAAGGTCAAAATATGAAATCTATGACGACATCTTAAATGTCATATATTTTCAACCAGATCTTCCCTTAACACGCATTGCCCGGGCAGCGAATTTGCCTGTAGACAGGGCTAAACCATTATTACAATTTATGCTAAAAAGAAACCTTATTTTCGAAGACGAAGTAGATGGATTAACAGTCTACAGAACAACACCTCGAGGCGTTGAATTTATTGAACTCTTCAAGAGAATTCAAAAACTCTTACCTTCAGATGAGGATTTAGAAGGAAGCAATCTGTAGTTAAAAAATTTCTTATTAAATCAATTCAGATAATTGTTTACACGATTTTTTAGCTAATAATAGGATTAATCCTAGATTAGCATCTGTTTTCGCAAGAACAGTTAATACCGCCCTCATTTCAACATCTAAGAGAATAATATATCCATAATCGCCTAATATTGTAATATTATTTATTTGCCCTTTCCCAAGCTCGCTCGTAACCCGTTCTGAAACGGAAGAAATGGATGCTGTCATAGCCGAAATTAAATCTTCATCAGCATTACCATCGAATGCAGAATCAATTGGTAATCCTTGCGCAGTAACAAGGATACATCCTTCGACGCCATCATGACCATTTTTTAGTTTTGTTAGGATGTTTTGAATTTGTTCTACACGGGAAGACATAATTGGAACACACACTTACTAATGGTTATTTTCGAGGGGTCTAAAGTTTAAGATATCTTTATGACTAAGTATGTAAATAATTCTTTGCGTTTAAATTTATTGTTAGTGGATAAAAAAACATAGTTTATTAAAGTTTTATAAATAATATTGAAAAAACTTGAAGAAAAGATTTTAAAGCATAATTTATGCTGAAATCTTATACTATAATGCTTTATGTATTATGTAACGTACTCGAAAGCCTTTAGAGGTGCATAATTTGCGCAAAAAGACCAGTAATTTACTTTGGATAATTTCGATCATTACCTTACTATTCGCCGGACAATGTCTGGCAATAAATGCAAAAAATGAATCAATAAATAATGACTATTCACCAAATATTTTTGATATTGGAACAGTAGATATCTCGATAGATGTGTCAACGGAGGGCTTTACCCCTTCAAGCTTCCGTGTGAAAGAAAGCGCAACGGTTAATATGACCGTTTCAAGTATAGATGTTGGCCATACCTTTGAAATAGAAGAGTACGAAATAGAAGAATCAATTCCAGCAAATACAACCGTTATTTTTACCTTTGAGGCAGATCAAGTAGGCTCCTTTACTTATACTTCTATTAATTCTTCTGAAACAGGCACAATGTATGTAGAAAGCCCTTATGTACCAGATTTACCACGGCCAGAAAATGTCACAATTATGTTTGATTTTACCCATCATACTAATGTTTCAGATGTTGGATTAAAATATTCAAGTATCCTCAACTGGACAAATGATAATGGATTTAATTTAATTATCAATGATGAATATGAATTGATTTATGATGGAACACTTGATGATGTAGATGTCTTACTTCTTTTTGAACCGGATCTAGCATTCGAAGAACCAGAGATTGAAGGAATACAAACATTCTTACAGTCAGGAGGAAGCATGCTTATAGCAGGATCACCGAATGCATCACAAATAAATGTGAACGAAATTACCTCTCAATATGGCATTACCTTTACCAATAAAACAGCAGGATACATTAATGAAACGGGTTATAGTGATCCAGTAGGCATAAATAACACTCTTGATTCCTTTACAATCACAGAATTTAATGACCATCCTATCATCACAGAAGACCAATATGTCCCCTTAACCAGCGAACTGGTCACTTATTTGAAATATAGTGGTATTGTTATTGAACAAAACCAAACAGTTCTTTCAAACTTTATATCAAATGAAAACTTAACGAGAAGTGGAGAAGCATTTGATTTATATTCTCTTGCTCAAGGGAATGAAACCATTTTTGGAGATGTTAATGCAAATGGAGTTGTAAATGAAAATGAAACAATAGGCTCCTCTAATGTGTTTATTAGTGCACTGGAGCACTCAGAAGGTGGAAGACTTCTTGCAGTAGGGGCAGCAGAAATTTTTAATAATTCAAGAATTGGTCGGAATCCAGCAAATGAGCACTTTTTCCAAAGATGTTTGCAATGGCTGGGAAAAATGTATGCTGTTTTACAAAGCAACTCTTTTGAAATTAGTACGAATCGAATCGATTTAGGAAAAACCTTTAATGCCACTCTTGCAATACACGCTCAAAATAAAACAATAATTCCTAATGTGACTATCAATTTACGAATCTTCCAAGTTTCAGTTATTGTTGAACGATTTGATTACCAAGCAAATAATGATACTTTCTATACTGCTACAATAAATACAAACGAACTTCACAAAGGAACTTTCTATCTAAATACCCTTGCTCATAAAAGAGGATATGGTTATAATAAAACTGCAACTATTTATTTTGAAGTTTATCCAATCGAACCTGAACCATTTGAAGTATCTGTTTTGTATATGATTCTCTTTGTACTTTCAATAGGCATTGGAGCGGTGGCAATAAGCTTCTTTGTAATAACAATCAGACAGTCACCTGAGAAATCTTTGACTGAAAAACCTTCAGAAGAGTTATCATTAGACTTAGATGAAGACCTTCTAGAAGAAGACGAAGAAATAGATTTAGACGAATATGAAGTTGAGTAAAAAACTCACTTTTTTCCTTTTTTTCTAATTTTTTTCCTTAAACCATAGAATTTAAAGACTTTAAAGCTATTTAAAGAAGTACAATTAGAAGGTGGCATGTTTTTGGGACAAAAAACACCAATTGAAGAACTAACTTCTGAAGCAGAAGCAAATTTTCGTGCAAGCCGTTGGGAAGATTCAGCTAAAACCTATGAACACCTCGTTGGTTTAGCACAACAAAATGAAGATTATGCATTAGCTATTAATTATGCTTTAGCAGCTATAACTGCTTGGAAGAAAATGAGTAATAAACAGGATAAAATTAACAAATTATATCAAGTCATTGGTCTCCTGGGCGTTAAGGAATCAGCAATAAATTATAAGAAATTAGCTCAAGAACAAGAGCAGAAAGGAGATATTAAACACGCAGCTGGAAACTACGAGGAGGCAGCAGAAGGATACAAATATCTGATGGATTTTAGGAATGCAAAAAAACATTTTTCTTCTGCAGTAAAATTATTAACAAAATTAGCTAAGAAAGCACAAAAAGCAAAAGACTATGAGAGTGCTATTCATTATTATGATAGAGGGTCAAAAGTCTATACAAAAACACGTATTTTGATCGACCGGATGTTCCTTGAGATAAAGAAATTAGGAGATAAAGAACGAAAACAACTAGAAAAAGAAAAAGAGACCATCATTGAAAAGAAAAAAGAGTCAATAATACAGAAAGCAAAAGCACATGAAAAATTAGCTGATGATTTTCTTAAGAAGAAAGAACCTCACTATAAGGAAATTGCTAAAAAAGAATATCGAAAAGCAGCAGGCTTATGTAAACAAATTGATGAATTAAAAGAGGCAAAAAAACTGCAGAAAAAAGCACGGAAATTATAAGAAAAACTGAGACTTTTCTCATTTACTTTGCTGCTCGGTTATTAATAGCTGAATATATTCTTTTATTTCGGTTTCAAAGCGTTTGATTACTTTAGAATCTATTGTTTTAGCTAAGGGACAATCTTGATCAACAAGAACAGCTTTTTTGTCTAGATCATAAATTAATGGATAAAATCTACAGCCTTGTGGTCGAATATCATATATTGTACAACGATTCTCCTTTAAGAAAACACATTGACCATTACTATTACGTAAACGGAAAAAGCCATCGTCATCTTGATAACAAAAGGAGTCTTGTTCATAACCTCTTTCCATAAGCCTTTGAATATCCACTTGTGAGAGAATCATTTCAGTATCGATGCAACATTTTGCACAAGTGAAATTGGAACATTGGCCACCCAGTTTAATCGTTTTCATAAAGACGCACCTTTTGTTATTCTGAGAGGGAACAATTATATTAAAGCAAATGATAAATATGAAATTAGTTTTGAGAATACGCCTCAAAAAAGTAGGTGAGAGATATGCAAATACCTTCCTTAGAACCTCTACCCTTAAGTACAGCCAATCCAGGAAAAGTAAAAAAATATTCATGGAATGTGCAATTGGCACAGAAAACAGGTACAAATGGCCCACGAGATATTTTTTCAGCCTACAAGGTAGACTTTTTTGATAAATTTGCAATAGCTTTTGCGAAAGCCCTCGAGAGTGAACAAATATTAGTGGGATATGATGGAAGTAGATACCATCAATCGATAAGTAAAAGTGCAAAAGAATTACTACGACGGAGTAGTATAACAGTCAAAGAATTATCAGAAGCAGTTACTGTACCAGAATTTATGTTCGCTTGTAATAAACTAGGAATGCCGGGATGTTTCTTTGGAAGAAGTCATAGTACCCAAGAATACGTTGGCTTAAAATTAGTAATTAACACACAACATGTTCTCACGTTATTGGAAAAATTACAAGCAGATATTTCCACATTAAAAAAACCGAAAAACAATCTTTATGGCTTTCTTCCGCGAACATTAGCTCCAATAATTGAACAAAAACTGGAACAGAATGATATGGGTAATCCCTTAGAAATAGGAAGCAGCTCAGAAATAGATACAGGAGACATGCGAGAAGAATTCTTTCAGTCACTGAAAAAAATAACCCCATTAAAAAACATTAGCGGTGAATATATTATTGACTGTCGGCATAGCATGGCGGGAAAAGTTTGGGAATTGATTGACAGTGAAACAAATGCCACGATAACATTAGATAATGATACACTTGATCCGACGGCACCTGATCGTGACCCAAGGGAAATCTGGCCAGACCTTGCAAAAAAATATGCTCCAAAGAAAGCAGCTGTGTTTGATCATGATGCAGATGCAGACCGAACCTTTCTTGTTAAAACACCGGGAAAAGGTGTAGAAAATATCGTCCATAATCAAGAAGAGTCTTTTACAACTGGCTTATTAGCGGAAGCAAGAGTTGCCAAACCGGATGCTTATCTTTTGGTACAAGAACGTATATCCCTTGTTATGCTTTCTTCATTGCAGAAATATACGGATAAAGTGTATGCCACAGCGCAAGGGGAACCGTTTTTCTTCCTCGGAGCTATAGAAGTGTTGGCAGAAAATCCCGCTTTTAAAAACATTTCAGGGGCAGACTATACGAATATCTTTCTCAAACCAGAACATCCCGTTTGTATGAAATCACCTTACCAACAAGCACTCTGGTTAATGCATTGGTTTACAAAACAACATACCCTTCCAAAATTTCCAAAAGTGGAACTCGTAAAAACAAAAATACCAATGACAAATCTGGATTACCCACAAAGACTGAAAAAAGTACTGGGAGCTAGAAAGGATATCATAGAGTTTTTTGAAAACAATTACACTATTCACTATCACTCACAAATAGACGGACAGAACTTGATTATAGAAGATGAAAAACAGAATAAGATAGTTATAAGTATACGTCCAAGCGGTACAGGGAGATATACGAAAGTTTACACAGAAATAGGTTTAGGAAAAACAACAGCAAAAGAACAAAAAACACAAGCAGAAGCCATCAATACAACAATAGAAAAAATTATACTAAAGTAAGAAAAAGCACCACGAAAAATTGTGGTGCAAAAGAATACAGATCTAATAAAGGGAATTATTGGACGGATTCAGCAGTAACTGCAAGATAAATCATAAAGCCAATAACAATTATGCCTACAAGACCAAGAATCCCGCCAAGGACGATTAGAAGAATTGCCCACCAAGTCATAATGTTTAGTCACCAAATAATTGAATACTACTTTATCTACTGCATTATCCTATTAAAAGTTTAGGAAAAAGAAATGGCAGGCTCGGCCGGATTTGAACCGGCGGTCGCTTGGTCCGAAGCCAAGAATTTTATCCAAGCTAAACTACGAGCCTTTCTCTGGTATTTATATGAACTTTTTCATTTGAGTTATAAGTTTTTTCTCTGAGTAATTAATTATTAACAATATGTCTTTAGTATTACTTATTCATATGGTACAGGATTAATTCCATTGTATTTTATTATCTATACTATTGTATTTTTGAGGAATTTAAATTATAATTCGTCATTTTTTTCTATTCTATCATCCTCAGTAACTATATCTATCTTGCTTTTCCCATCAAGTAAGTCTCGAGTATCATCTACTAAAAAGAAATTACTCTCTATACCAACAATAAAGACTAGCTCATCTTTGACAAATTCCTGGTGTTGATGAACGGTTTTTGCCGGAACCCAGATAGGTTCAAGTTGTTCGGGTAGTTCAACTCGTATTGTTCCACCTTCTGAGTCAACATTCACCATAACAACTGCTACTCTACCAATAAACTCTTGATTTGTTGGTAAACGATAACTTTCTGATACTGCTACTCGCTTCCAAAGGAAATTAGTTAATAGGGATAATATGATTGGGGCAATAAGGATTATCGTTAATCGAAGATAGGAATTCATTTCTGGTTGTTGCCAAAATAATAACAACCCTAAACCACCAAATCCTATTGAAAATACCGCCATAAGGAGCATTAATGGTGCTGACCCACCTTCTTCTGTAGCAAAAGGCCCCCGTAATTGCTCTGGCATAACTGTCTCAATATCATGATCCAAATCGATATCTTTATCGATACTTAGATCTTTATCAAGTGAAAGATCTTTATCTATTGAAAGATCTTTATCCAAAGAAACATCTTTATCAATTGAGAAATCTTTATCCACAGAAAAATCCTTATCAACAGATAAACTTGAAGCATCATGATCAATATTATGTGATAAATCATGTCCTGCACTAATTCCCATCGTAACAAGCACTAATGCAATAACAATAATACCAAAAATGAAAAAACCAATACAAAATCCCTTCAAAACTTCTTCCCAAATAGCTAAATCCGCTAATAAAACTATATTTTTTAGGATTGTATATTCTATTGTCAATTTGTTGCTTAACCTCCCTTAAGGCTGGTGATATGAGATTAATCCTCCTCTTTTTTTAGTAGAGAAAAAAGAGGAATCTTCATGAAAATCTTTCAGTTATTTTTCTTTGAAAGAGCAGTTTTAGTTTTTGCTTTTTGTTTTTTAGCTGTTTTTTCCGTTTGTGTCTTTAGATCTTTACTGAAATCTAGGCTCTTACCTGCTACTTCAGGTAAGACTGTGAGAAAGGGAATGATTGACTCAGCTAAGCTTGAAAAAGCTTTTTGTCCATCGCCCATTACAAACATTTTATCAACGTTTAACTGTTTATATATTTCTGGAAGCATTTCAACTATTTTTAATTGGAAGAATTTAGGATCTGCTTGAGATAATGATTTTACTTGTTCAAGTATACCATCTGCTTCAGCAATTAATCGTTCTTTTACCGCTGCCGCATCGCCTTGTGCTTTTGCAATGAGTTTGGCTTTTTCACCTTCAGCAAGACGCTTCATTTTTTCAAATTCCGCATCTGCTTCAATTGTCATTCTTCTCTTGGTAGTGTCAGCTTCAATTTCGGTTCGTTTCATTTCTAATTTTTGAACTTCGATTTCTCTGTTTTTTGCCTCTCTTTGAATTTCTAATTGAACATTTTGCTCTTCTTTACCTGTCTTTCGATTTACTTCTAGATCTCTTAATTTAGTAACTTCTTCCATAGTTGCTCGTCGTAATCGAGCAGTTTCTTCCTCTTGAATTTGTTTAGTTGCTTCCATGTTGTTCTTAAGGGTTTTATTGAGAACTTCAACATCTTTAACTTCAACTGAGATAACGACAATCCCCCAATCGGCCATTAAATCATGTAATTCTTTTGAAACTGCGCTAATAATTTCATTTCGTTCTCTAATAATCGCTTCTAATTCCATATTGGCGCTGGTCGTACGAATGATACTTTCAGCTGCATTTTTGATAATTTTTTCAATATAATCTGGTTCTCTTTGATTCCAAGAAACAGCAGTGAAAGCAATTTCAGGTTTTACAACTTTCCAAAAAATAAATGCACTAACGGAAACATCCTGGAACTCTCGGGAAACTACTTTTTCACTTGCTTCAAGAAAGGTTTGCTGAGTTGTTGTCGGAATAATAACAACCTCATCAATAATAGGCATTAAAAAACATCTGCCACCTTTCCCAGCAGATTTAATCTTACCATTACGAAACCTAATAACATATTCATTAGTCTTAAACTTACGGTATCTACTGATCAAAAAAATTATGAATAATAGACCCAATCCACATATACTTGCGACAATAATTCCAATTGTTGTTGCTAAAGCCATCTTTTTTCTATTATCCCCTCGTATTAATAGAGGTAATCTCTTATAAAACGTACAAATTTTTTTCTATTTATTCGCAAAAAAATTATCGTTGTTATAACTTATAGGGCATCAACTATTTAAAGGTAAATAAATGGAAAATGGTTTCGTCACAATAAAGAATCATTTAAAGTTAATTCTTGTTTTTATCTAAAGAAATTAACGAAGCAATATAAAACAAACCTAAGTTAAAATATATTGAGGTATTTTATGGAGACTATTTTCGGTTGGATTCCCGTAGGTTTTTTTATCTTTATTATTACCCTAGCTATTCCTGCTCTGGTTAATTTAATTTTTAATCGTTTTAGAAATAAAGATGAAAAATTGCTTCCATTCAGTCAAAGATGAGAAGGGTGAAATAATACACCTAAATGATAGTTATCACTGAACAGCAACTTACAAGAACAAAATTAAAAATGAACAAAAGCAATATTTGAAGGCTGCTGCAGATAATTTGCGCGGTACTAAAAAAAGAGTAATAAAAAATAGGTAAAAAAGCTTTACAAAGCTGCTGCTATTCCAATAGAAGAATAGGAGATATGATAGCACGAGAGTTTCTAAATAAAAAGAAAAATTGGCGGATGTGAGGAGATTTGAACTCCCGAACCTCTCGGTCCGGAGCCGAGCGCACTAATCCTAGCTGTGCTACACATCCGATTTTCTTGACTGTTCATACTCTAAATAAAACTTCTGTTTATTAACAGTTTTATTCTTACCTATGAATCCTTACTTTTTATTGTTCTAGCTCATAGTAATGTTTAATAAGATAGTTTGTGGTTTTGGTGTCTCAGTAATAAAAGTATAATGATAGGAGTTTACGATTATTCATGTCTGAGCAAATTATCCCTCAACCACGATCCAAATTTCTCAAGGTTGAATGTCCAGATTGTAACAAGATACAACGAGTATTTAATCATGCTAATACAGAAGTGCATTGCTTAGTATGTAATTGTTTATTAGCAAAACCATCTGGTGGAAAATGTAAAATTTTCGGCAAAATTATTGAGGACAAAAAACCAGAAGCAGAAGAAGAAAAAGAAACTGAAGAAAAAGCTAAGGATTAATCCCCGTTTTTCATGCGGGTTAGCCTAATTTGGTACGTTACTATCAAATTGGCGCTTTTTTATAATTCAGGCAAGTCTATTTTATCAGCAGCGTTTTTCATAATAAGCGTCTTAGCATAGATTAAAGGTAATTGGACAATATCTTCTTTCTTAAAGGGCCCATAGGTTATTTTTTCTTCACTTGTTCCCCGAACGTCCATAATTTCCGGTAAATCTTGTAGAATTCTCACTGTTACTACTTCCTCTTCTTTTTGACTATACAACTCATTTGAATCTCTTCCTTGTTTCCCTTTGGGCGTTTCAGAAATCATTTCCCCAAGTATGCATCTCTTCTCATGATTTTCAAAAATGGTTTGAAGTTCTTTTATGAATTCCATTTCTTCTATGGCTAACCCTTCTTTGGGTACATTGTCATCAAGAATAGCATGAATTATTTTATGTCCACGGATTTTTGTTAAATCTTTCAAAATTTTTTGTAAGCGATCAATGCGTTCTTTAATAATTCTTGCTGAGACTACCTGGTCCTTTTCTAATTGATTAAGTTCATTTTGAAGATTTTCTATTCTTTGCCTAATTTTCGTATAAATAGACCCTTTAACTTCAAGCAATTTTGTGGACTTTCGCTCATTTTTCCAAACTCGAAAGATTTCTTTATATCTGATGCTTTTGGTCATTTTATCTTGCCATCTTTTGATACTATAAAGAAAAAAGCAGTCTCAATGCTATTTTCTAGGATATGGAGGGCATCTCCTCTTCCTTGAATTCTTACCTATGAAAAGGAAAGGAGGGAATAGCTCTGTAAAGCTGTTTGTCTTTCCTATTATTAGATTTTTATGTTTCTATCCTTGGGGCTAAATAATAGGTTAGTTTACCGCCAGCTATGATAGGAAATTCAAGTTGGATTGGCATGCTTGAGGAAAAAGCAATCATTACTAATTCACTTGCTTTTATTGCTTTAGTCATATCAGTCAAATAACTCAAAGAATACATTGAACTAGCTTCTTCTTGAGCATTAAACTCCGCGATAACATCACTATCTTTTTCAATGAAAACTTTAACATCTTTGGTTTCACTAGAAGCAGATAATGTTAAACCATCGGAATTAGCAACAATACGAATATGGTCCCCGATAATTTCTGCATCTTTTACAGCTTGTTGTAAAGCGTCAGCAGTTAATTTGATTTTTGCTTTGCTCTCAATAGTTGGGGCGGGATATTCGCTTTCACCTAAATCGAGTAAACTTATTCCAAAGCTACGGGTGTTTTGGCCAATAAAGGTCATAACTAATTTCGCTGTTCCTTCTAATTCGAATTCCATCATATCAGATGAACTGGAACGGCGCATAATTTTTGTCATTTCATCAAGATTAATACCTAATCGGGTTGTTTCTGAACATTCATATTCATCAAAAGCGTCTGCAGGGAGCAAGAAATCTACCATAGCAACTCGACTTGGATCCATTGCTCGTAATTCGATTCCTTTTTCCGTAGCAATAAAATTCGCTTCATCTAATAACGTTAACGATTCAATAATATTTTTCCAAATTTTTGCATCTGCTAAAACCATTTTTAGAGCCATTCTATAAGGTCCTCCATACTAACGATATTCCTTTATTTTCGCTAATTTATAGATTTATCTGATTGATATTATTTTTTTTGCATTTTTCTTATTTTAAAAATTTATGTTTAATGTTTATTCATTTTATCTTAAATACTATTTAGATTCTATGTTTCATAAACCCCAATCAAAATCAAAATTTTACTTATTCTGATTGTGCTGTACGATTTCTCCTGCAAGTAAGCGATCAGTGATTACATCTGTAATTCGGATAGTCTCGATTTCACCGATATGATTAATAGCATTCTTCACAGCAATTAATGGTCCTCCGGATAAAATGGTTGCCATAGCTCCACCTGCTTCCCGAAAATTTTCCTCAAAAATAATAGCACGAACTATTTGGCCTTTATATTCTCTTTTTTTCTGTAAATTTGCCTTAGTAATTGCATCCACTATTTTTTGACTCTGTTTATTTTGTATTGCTGGTGATGGTTTAGGAAAATCTCCAAAAGCAGACAAGGGTAAAGGTCGAAACCGATAGATAGTAAATTTTTCAACATAGGGAGTTAATTTTTGAATCAGCTCAATTGTTTTCTGAACAGTTTTCTCTGATTGTCCAGGGAGACTATGTATGAAATACACGTGAGGTTTTAAACCATATTTGGAGGCAAATTTTGCAGCTTGAAGACTAGCTTTAGGATGACCAGGACGACCTAATTTTTTTGCATGGTCCGGATCACCCGTTTCACAACCAATATTAATAGGGGAATGGGGTAAATATTTTGCGACAATTTTAGCCAATTCTTCAGTAAATAAACTAGGTTTAATATTTTCGATTTCAAGCCATACTTTTCCTTTAGAAACAGAGGGAAGAGAAGTCAATTCCTTAAGAAGTTTTTTTATAGCATCAACATTCGCTGCTGGTTTAGTGGGATGAATTAATGGTTTAGGGGCAACCAATCTATCTCGAGCATAATCTAGAAAATCCGGAGCACTTAAAACAATTCTTTTAACCCCATAAGAAATAAGACCTTTAATTTCAGCCAATATTTGTTCTTTGCTTCTACTTCTCGCAGGTCCAAAAAGACTCGGTACGCTACAAAAACCACATCCAGGAGGAATGTTTGCTGGGCAGTTAGCACGATTTTTTAAAGATTCGCCATTACAATAACCACAATGTTGGCATTGTCGACCATCAGGAAGGCGTAATGTCGTTCCCCCAAAATTGGAACACCCACGAACACATTCGACATAAACCTTTGCTGAGTTATGGGAAGGATAATCTTGTATACGAGTTATTGAAGGCTTGAAAGACTGAAACTCCGTTGTGGTTGAATAGGGTCGGAATTCATTAATTTGAATTGTGTCTGTTGAGGAGCGAAAAGCGATCCCTTTAATGCTGTGTAATATA
>JAYEJY010000050.1:0-5215 GCA_034660795.1 Promethearchaeati archaeon
GAAATTATATTGATAATAAAACCAATCACTACTATTGAAACTTGAATCGATCAAAGTCATGTCTGTCTCTATCCATTCTCCTTCCGAAGTGATCTGATAATGAATTTCGCAATTCGTTACTGGACTTTGTTCTGTGATATTTGCTTCAACTGAAACAGGATCACCTAAGGTTATATTTCTAGTGTAAAATATTTCTCCTTCAGGCGGGATGTGATCAGGATATTGAGCGTAAAGCTCCCAAGGTTGCAACGTTTCATTACGGAAAAGGTGATATTGTCCAACTGAATTATTAACATAAATTTCAAAGTTTATTTTTGTTCCAACTGTAAAATTCCCTTCTGATATTAAGGCATTATAATAGTTGTCAGCTAATGGATTGTTAAAGATTATTTCTTGGAAAGGTCCATCATCTAATGAATATCGGAGAATTGTTGTATTAATGTCATAATTAGCATCTTCAACTAAAGTCGAAATTATTAGGGTTTCATTTTCATCAATGGTATTTGGTGGACGAGACACAATTGTATAGTCTTCAGCTGGACCTTCTACGTAATCTAATTCAGGCCCAACTATTGTAACGGAAAACGATAAATCTTTTTTATTTAAGGCATCGCTAGCGTCTCTCGCGCGAACTTTGATAAAATGATCACCACGTGTATGATTTGCGCAAAGCCAATCCCAAGTAAACGCTACTTGTCCAGGAGTGGGGTCGGTAATCTTTTTCCTAATACTATTATCAACATAAAACGATACCATACTAATATTTGATAAATCAGTTACATTTACTTCGACAGTATAAATCCCCCATATTTCTTCGTAGGCAACAGAGGGGGAAATAAAAGTAATGGATGGTAATTCGGTATCAATAAAATAGTAACCTCCGGACCATTCAGCAAGTTCACTTTTTACATCTGTTTCGGTAATTGCAACAATTGTAATATTATAGTATGCGGAATCTTCATGAGAACCATCAGAAAGGACTGGCGAAAGAATCTCGGTTTCAAATACTGCTTCATCTGGTCTATTTAGTGTTTTGGATGAATTATAGCTATTGAAATTATTTGTTTCATTTATTGTTTTGCTTGATTGATTAAGATATAAGCGTAGCTCATTAATATAATAATCATAATTATAATCTGTTAGACTCAATTCTACAGTAACAGTTATTCTATAAGTATCATCAGAAGTTACGTCAAGAATTGTCACTGTAGGTTCACTCGCAGCAGCAACATCTTGCATAGGATTATGCAAGACTGAAGCAAACGGAAGGATTAACCATATAAAGACTATGCACAAAAGTTTCTTCGTATTGCTAACCAATTTCTTTCACCTGATATTCTTCATCTTATTCTTGTACCTTTAAGGCCTAAACATAAGGATTTAACCATATTCGGTCAAATTCTTTTATGTTTTTAAATTTTTCACACCTATTGAAACGTTTTTTGTTCAAAAGGTTTACCATAAATTAGGATGTAGATTAAACCATTATAGAAGTTATTTAAGACCTTTGGTGATTTACAAAATAGATGAGCGTAGTTAACTGCTAAAACTAAATTATCATAAATTAGAAGTATTTTATTTTATTCTAAAAAGAGATAGTTAATAAGATTTATTAAGTGTTATAAATGGGATTTTCTTAGTATTATGGAGGATTGCCTTAATGGGTAATATACGATCCGACAAGATTAAACGAACTGCTAAAGAATTAGTTGCAAAATATCATGATCATTTTTCAACTGAATTCGATGAAAATAAAAAACTTGTAGATGAATTAACAACAGTTAAATCCAAACGAATGAGAAATCGTATTGCAGGTTATGTTACTCGTATAATGGTTCAAATTGAGGAAGGCAAAGTACAAGTAATTGAAAAATTAGCTGTTAGTGCTGGTAAAACAGCATAAATTTTTTACATTTTTATTATTCAGTTGAATTTTTGAGGAGGTTAATCCTTCTCTAATGAATTGTTTTTTTATGAAGATAAGATTTTTAATACTTCATTTTTGACTTGTTGATAGCTTTTTCGTGCACTTGTTATAGATGAACCTAATCCTATAAGGAAGGCATGTGATAAGGTACCATTTCCAATAGGAAACGGTGGCGTTTGAACACCATCAATTAAGGCAATTTTTTCAAAGCGATTTTTGGAAAATATTGAGGAAGGAACAGCAATTTTTGAAAAGGATGCAAATCTGTTCAAATTAAGTTTTGGTGGTGACAGATCACCCTCAATAAAAGGTATTAATGTATCAGCTATTCGTTTGTTGGAGATATTATTAATGGCCACAAACGGAACAGTAACCCGAGGATTAACTTCCATAATGAAGATTTCATTTTTATTAACAATAAAATCAACACCAACAAATCCTTTCAAGCCCATTTGTTCTACTAGTGTTTGTGATACATTCAGAACTTCTTTATTATGTTCTTGGACACTAAAGGGTACCTCGCCACCAACATAATTGCCACTTTGTTGTTTAGATAAAAGTCGTAAATTTTGCCTATTAATAGAAATTGGTAAAACATTCTCTTCATTAGCTATAAGGCTAGTGCTAATTGGTGTCCCTTTGATAAATTCTTGTACTAACACTTTCTCACTATTTGATACTGCATGAGCAGCTTTAAAGCTATATTGCAGCTCATCTTCAGAGGTTATCTTAGTTAAACCTTGACAACCAGCACTGTCATTTGGTTTTATGATTAAAGGATAACCTAAAAAATCAATTTTAGATACAATTTGATCATATGGAATGTCATATTTGAAATCTAATGTTGCTGGCACATTTAATCCTAATTCTTGGGCGAGTTCTAAGGTCCGTAATTTATCTTGGGCTAATTCTACCCCTTCAGGCGAACTACCTAAATATTCTGAATCGGAATTTTGCAACATTGTAGAGAGATCTTTCAATATTCCCTTCGATTCTGGAGCAATTGGAAGAATATAATCCACTTTATCTGCAAATTCATTTAGACCATTTATGAAATCTTCATGGCTTGCCACTGATTGAAATTCGTGAATGGGGGAAATTCGAATATGTTCCATTAATCTTTGATCAATAAGTGTAGATATGGTATATCCCGCCATGGCAAAATCTTCGATTTCAGCACGAAGTAACGCATAACCTTCTGCAAGTTGATCTGTTGGAAATTCTTCCTCAGCAAATCCTCCACCAGTTAAATAATCGACAATTAGGATTTTTGGCAAAATTGTTTCACCGCAAGATATCTTCAGTACTTGTGCGAAACGCAGCTCTTTAATTTATAAAAATATGGAAATAATTGCGAAAAGAAATAAATAATTCATTGAAAAACAGGGAAATAAAATAATTGTTGTTTCTTATCATAATAACAAATGGCTTCTTCTTGCATTGTTTTTAAAATATACTGAATTCGTTCTTCTTTCCAACCAAGAATTTGCTGAATTGCTTTTTGAGTAGTGTATCCTTGACCTGAAACTAGATTCAGAATGGTTATCATATCGGGCATTAATTGTGCGGGTTTGAAGGTTATCAATATTTTTTTTGCTTTTTTCATTTTTTGTTTTTCAGGTATTAAACCTGCTTTGATTAAACGATTAATTGCTTTTTTAATTTCTTTTTGAGGAGCTACCCAATTTGGTCTTTTCTTTCGGAATAATGTTTGTAATTCCTGAAAAGTCATTATTCCACCATATTTTTGACTTTCTTCAATACCAACCTCAAGAAGCTCTTTTGCAAGAAATAGTTCATATTTATTTTTGTCTTTGAAATTCTTTTTATCAACCTTTTCTCTTGTTCCGATCAATTCTTGCATTCTTGCTTCTTTCCGGAGTTTAACAATCCGCTCATCAACAACATGAGTGTTTTTTATTTCATCTCGATATTTTTGCTCTATTTCCATAACACCTTTTTTCAAGGTTTCTTTTCGCTTTTTTTCATCTTCTTTTTCAATTTTTTCTAAATCATCAGCGAAGTTTTGATAAGCGTCTTTAATTTTATCTTTCTTATTCAAGTGGTATCACCTGGAAAAATGCGATTCACTCTTTCTTTGACAACTACTATTGTTTATTGAATCTTCTTCTATCTTAAACCTTTCACATCACGCAGAATAATAACATAATGACAAAAATTTATTAGTAGATAATTCTCAAGAGTGAATAGTGCGAAAAAAAGAAGACAATAGTTTAGTATTGTAATAGATATAGAGATTTTTGTTAGATATTTTTTCGAGTAAAAAATTAAATTATTTGGTTGTGAAAAAAACAATTGATTAAAATTACACCTTATGGTTCAGCTCAAGAAATAGGAAAAAGCTGTCTTTTAATTGAAGATAAGGATACTAAGGTTATTCTAGATTGCGGGTTAAAAATCCGGCCTGATAAACCTACCATTGGACCTACAGGTATTAATAAATATGCTAAAGATTTACAAGGTATAATCATCTCACATGCTCATTTTGATCATTCCGGATATATTCCACGTATGATAAGAGAAGGATATGAAGGGGATGTACATATGACCCATCCAACAAAGGATATTATTGCTGTTCTCTGGCGGGATCATTTAAAAATTGAAGGCCCTCGACATTGGAATGAAGAGGACATGTATGAGGCATTCTATCAAACAAGCTGTCATTATTATGAAAGAGAATTTAAAATTGCAGATGGTGTGACAGCGAAATTTTATGATGCGGGACATATTCTTGGATCCGCAAGTATTTTATTGGATTGGAAAGGACAACTCATTTTTTATACTGGCGATATCAATACATTTGAGACACCCTACCATGATACCAATAAATATCCTACACTGGAAGATATATCATTAATCATCTCAGAATCAACAAATGGATTACGGGACCTTCCAAACAGAGAAGAACCTAATAAAGCATTAATTAATGCTATCTATGAAACCCGTAATAGAGGGGGAGTTACAATGATTCCTACCTTTGCATTAGGTCGCAGTCAAGAATTGGAAGCTATACTTGCGAAGGAATTCATCAACACAAACTATCGAATATTTGTTGATGGAATGATTCTAAAAATGAATAGAATATATAGGTCTTATTTCCATGAATATTGGGTCTCTAAGAAAATTCTAGAATGGTGTAAAGATCTTAGATTAGAAGTTCCCTTTGATTTAAAGAATTTTATCCCAATGAATCGAAGTGTTGCTGATGATATTAATGCTTATAGAAAGATGATTGTTAATGAGGATCGCCCTAATATAATTCTTTCA
>JAYEJY010000051.1:0-5204 GCA_034660795.1 Promethearchaeati archaeon
ATAGTATATTCTCCTTCTCCGATTACTATAAGATCTGCGGGAAGCTCATTTAAAATAGAATTAATATCTGAAGTTATTGGGCCCCCAAGAACAATTTTCCCAGAATGATTTTTCCGCCATTTTTTAATGACCCGTTGAATAGCAATTTTATCCATGGACATACCGCTAATTAATAAATGATCATAAGGAAGAGCTTGTTTAGACTCCAAGAATTCTTCCGCTAACATTATCTTCACAAATTTGTCACGGTTTTCTAAAACACCACATATACTTCGCCCCCCGCAACCGACAGCTCCTCGAGTAAACCGACGTTTTCCCTTTTCGGCACCAGTTGCATCAATAAATAAGAAAGAAGGTGAAGTATAGGGAACCATAGCTGTTCAACCAAATTATTGTTTAATTAGAATAAGAATAGCTTACCTTTATACTTTCTTTCATAAGAGTAAAAATATGAATTAATAATCTAACTGAAAAAAAAGATAATATAGTACTATGATTTTACAGCTGCATAGAAGAGAATTTATTAGTATTTAGAACACCAATTTGTTAGAAATGATATAAAAACTATTTTATTATCAATAGAGTAGTCAGTTTTAGAAGTATATTTAAAAAAGCAAACAAATGGTGGATAATTGTAGACAGAAAAACAAGGAAGAAATATTACAATGATAGAAAGTGGCGAATTCCTTTTACCCGGTGATAAAATATGCGTTATTGAAGAAGCATTGCCGGGAGAAGGAACTTATAAAGAAAACGGTGGAATATTTGCATCCGTAACAGGAACACTTTTCGTTGATAGAAAAAAGAAAACTGTAAGTATCTTTCATAGAATGCAGAAACCGCTCGTTCCGAAGAAAAATGATGTTATAATAGGACAAATAGAATCGGTGAGTAAACATTTAGCTTTTATGGGAGTGAATTTCATTAATGGAAACGAAGTCGTTCCTTCATATTCTGCAGTAATGCACATATCCCAATGTACTCGAACATATCTTGATTCCATGTATGAAGCGATAAAGGAAGGAGATATCGTACGAGGAAAAATAATAGATGCCCACACCATACCAATTCAATTTATGACAGTATATAATGAATTAGGGGTAATCTATGCTCTATGCAGTAAATGCGGAGAACGTTTACGATATTTAAAACGTGGAAAATTAAAATGTGATAATTGCGGAAACATAGAATCCCGCAAAGTTGCAGAAGATTATGGTCGCGCTAAATTATAAAAAAAGGCTCACTGAAAATCAAATTACTGAGGTGAAACGATGGCCCGTTGGTTAACAAAAGAAATGACATTAAATGTATCAAAATCTAGAGAAGCAATCTTATATTTAGATGCTCTACAAAAACAGATCAAAACAGTGGACATTGTTGCTGATTATTATCCCGGTAAGATTTATATCAAATTTGAGGGAGCAAATGAACATCTACAAGATGCATTAGAACAAGCAAAACGATTACATAAAATAATCAAAGGAATGTTGTATAAAAATATCGAAGGCTAT
Source organism: Promethearchaeati archaeon (assembly GCA_034660795.1). Classification (GTDB taxonomy): domain Archaea; phylum Asgardarchaeota; class Heimdallarchaeia; order JABLTI01; family JABLTI01; genus JAYEJY01. The sequence goes on from JAYEJY010000051.1 coordinate 1,512, forward strand.
TACACATATTATGTTCCGTTCCTCATTAAAAAAACAGGAAAAACCTTTCCCATTGAACCCTTAGTCTCTTTACTTGAATTACTCGAGTATGAAACCTTTAAGGAAGAAGAAAAAATCTATTCGGAAATCAAATACAACGAATTACAACATGTAATTAATCTGTTCTTGAAAGCATTAAATGAGATGCCCTATGCAGTATCAACCTCAAGTTTGAGAAATATCCTGGCAATATTAGCTGTGTATAAGAAGATATCAGTTGAAGAAGCACTCGATTTAGCACAAAAAGCAGCTATTATAAAAGAAGATGCCCAGAAAAGGTTATTATTAAAAATGGAACCAACCCAAGCATTAAAAAAATGTGTACAAGTGACCACTAATTAGGCGCAAAAAATACAGAACTCAAGAAGGTAGAATTATGAAAGTAAAAATCTTGGAATATGATGAAGAAAAAGAAGCCGTTTTTGAAATAATAGGCGAAGGACACACCTTTGCAAATGCAATCAGAGACTCCTTTTGTGAGGTAAAAGAAGTGGACTCTGCAGGTTATTTCAAGGAACATCCCTTCGTTGAAAAAGCTAAACTTATCGTAAAGGCCGCGCCCAAGAAAAAATTAGATAAAGCAGTAAAAGCTGCATCAAAAGATCTTGCAAAAAAAGCTGATGAATTCTATAGTACCTTAGAGAAAGCATTGTAAAAATTCAGCCAACTTTTACAGTCTATTTTTTTCTCAAAATTATTTATTATAGAGTTATTGCTATTTCTCATAAGGTAATAATAATGTCTGATTCTCCTCTCTCAAAGAAATTGAAAAATATTATTCAACCAATAATGCGAAATCAGGACTACGCAAAATTTGGCGATTCACTCACAAATTTTCTCTATTCTGTTGCAAAAACAAATGTTTTACATAAACCATGTGGCGAAAGAGTTTATGATGCTGTTTTAGCAGAAGCATTAAAACAAGCAAATCTACGTTCAATCATGCCCTCAAGTGTTTCAGCTGGAATATTGGGTGACGGAGTGGAAGCGTTAATCGGTTATGTCTATTTAGAGAAAATTTGCACAATACAGGAACTTATCAATCTCTTGGAAGCAAGTCTAAAAGAAAAGAGTTCTATGCTGAAAAAAAGAAAACAAGAAAAAATATTGATGAAAAACGCTTTTCAAAAAGTTCTAGAGTATATACTTAAAAAATTACGAAATATCACCTAAAAAACTATAATAGAAAAAAAACATTAGTACATGATAATTTTGAAAGAAAGAATAAAAGTACTCGCCATAGCTTGTTCATCTTTTAATAGAGAAACTCAACAACAAGTACCCATTATTGCGGTTGTTTATCGCGGTGGAGAATTATTAGAAGGAGTAATGCAAACCAAGGTTGAAGTGGATGGGGAAGATGCTACAAAAAAAATAATTCAATTACTGGAGCAAACACCACATAAACAACAAATACAAATGATACTTACTCGAGGGCTTATATTAGCAGGTTTTAATTATATTGATATGAAAATTTTAAATGAGAAAACATCACTGCCAATTATAGCAGTAGTAGATCACAAACCAGACATGGAAAGTATTAAAACAGCAATAAAAAACGTGTCCAATTGGGAAAAACGATATGAAAAATTGACACAAATAACTAATCTTCGGCAAGTACAGACAAGCGAAAAGGAACAACCAGTATATGTTCAATCTATTGGGTTACCAGAAAAAGAAATAGATCGGTTCTTAGGGAAAATAACAAATACAGGCAGAATGCCGGAACCTTTAAGAGTTGCAAGGTTAATCGCCACAGCTGAAAAATATAACTGTTAAAAATTGAAAGTTACTCTTAAATACTCACTACTCTAGACATACAACCATGGTTACCCTCCATCTCTTACGGCATGCAAAAACAAAACCTGATTATTCTATTCCTACGGGACAATGGGGTTTATCAGATGAAGGATGGACACAAGCATCTCAATTAGCAAAACAACAGCATATTATTGAATTGACTGATTTAACAACTATTTGGTGTTCAGAAGAAAAGAAAACAAAACAAACCATAACTCTTCTAGCAGAACCTTTAGGAATAATCCCTATTAAGAACTCTAATTTTAATGAATTAAATTCACATATCTTACCTGAAAAAAACAGGCGAAAATATCTCCAGAGAAAAAAAATACACTTTTACTCATCTTGATTCTGAAAACATTTTCATAAAAAACACTTATGGGGAAATCGAAAAACCAAGAGACGCTCTTGAGCGTTTTCTCACAGGTTTGAATAATATTGAAAATTTGTCCCAAATAAAGAAGCTTTTAGTATGTAGTCATGGAACAATTATAACACTTTATATGGGATGGTTACAAGAAAAATTACACCAAGTAGCTTGGTTATTTGATTTTTGGCAATCTTTGCCTTTTTGTGGTATTGCGATAATAAAGAATAATAAAATTATTCAGAACTTTACTTCACTTACTTGCTATTTGAATAATATCAGATAAGTGCTTTCTATAAGTCAATTTATTAGATTCAAAGATTATTTTTCCGTTAACCAGTTGTATATTTTACTAAAAATCTTGGAAAACCCCTCTAAATACTGATGGAGTCTCCAAGAGCCAATAATTTAGCATTAATGTTTTCTGTTGTTAATCTCTTGATTAATCCTTTCGCATCTTCAATGTCCTCCTCAACATCATAATGAAAAGGAATAACGATATCTGGTTTTAATTTATTAAAAGCATCAATATATTCATCATAATAATCTGGAAAACAAGCAGTGAAAATTATTTTAACATCATCAACCATAGGATACTGAGCAGGATCACCAGTATGCAATAATCCATTATAATAATAACTAACACTTTCTTCAGAACCCCAGCAATAACTCTCTAAGACTTTTATATCAGCAATTTTTTCTCCAGGTGTAACAGCAGTCCCGGGCAAATCAAATTTCGCTAAAGTAGTCTGAGGGCCAAATAAAGACGTTTCTTCTAAATATGGGCTAATTTGCTCGGGATTTATATGGTCATCATGTTCATGCGTAACCAAAATATAATCAGGTGAAGATTCTGGTTTCTTAATAAAATGGGGATCGATTAAAAGATTGTTAGAATCTGTTATTTCAAGACATGAATTGCCTAACCAACGAATTTTCATAAAAAATTAACAACCCTCTCTTAATACTAAATAAATAGCTATTCTCCTTCCTAAAAAATTTTAACATTAACTTTTTCAAGGAAAAAACTTGTAAATTCGTATAGAACAATCATATTTTAGAGAGTTAATAATGAATACGATAGACGATTATTCATTCGGAAAAATCATCATTAATGGTAAAAGCTATAGCTCTGACTTATTTATTTACCCAGAAAAAGTAATAACAAATTGGTGGCGGGAAGAAGGGCACTCCCTTTGTATGAAGGATTTAGAAGCATTAGAAAAAGACCAGCCTGCGGTCTTAATCATCGGTACCGGAGCTTATGGGAGAATGGCGGTCCCAAAAGATGTTGTTACTACTATTAAAGAAAAAGGAATAGAAGTAATTATCAACAAAACAGGCAAAGCAGTTAAAAAATTCAATGAACTAGTAAAAAAAGGAACGAAAGTTGTTGCAGCATTACATCTGACCTGCTGATAAAAGAACAAATTAACTACATCATCTAGGGACTATTATGCTAATAAAAACAGTTGAAGGCATATATT
>JAYEJY010000052.1:0-5201 GCA_034660795.1 Promethearchaeati archaeon
TAACCATTTGTTCTAATACATCAATTCTATTTTCTAACTTTTTATTCTCTTTTACTAATAACTGGTTTTGATCCTTCAAAGTTATTAATTGATCCTTCGCCCGTCGAAGGACATCTTTCATTTTTTCATTTTCTTCACGTTTTTCATGGAAATTATTGCTCAGATTACTTATTTGTTCCTGAAAATTCTTACTTATGCTTTCTTGGACACGTTTTGATTCATCCTCGAGTTCATTAATACGATCTTGGTAAGCCATAATTCGTTTCTCAAGTTCTTTTATTTGATTATCCTTTTCATCAATTATTGTCTCGAGGTTAGATTTTGAATGTTGAGTATCATCAAGACTTGATTTAACAGAATCTGATAGCATCTTATATTGTTCTAATTCCTCATCCTTTTCATCCAGTAGCTTTTGATATTTGCTCGTTAATTCTTGTTTTATTCTCTCAATTTCCGCTTCCTTTTCAATAAGTAATTTTTCTTTTTCTTTTTCAAATTGGTCACTTTTTTCTTGTAGTGTGCCTTCTTTTTCTTGGCTTGAATTTTTTAATTGAACAGAACTTACTAAAAGCCGACGCCATTCAGAAGCACACGATAACATATAATCTTTCGCTAAGGGATGAACCCGATCCCAATTTTCTCGAATAATTTGCCCTAAAACAGCATGTTGTTCAGTAACTAATGTTTCATCAAATAATGGTTTATCATTTAAATTATGAATTGGTTCATAATCAGGATATTTATCCCATAGAGTATTTGACTCTTTATCTGAAGAACGACGTCGAAACAAAGTAATTAACTCCAGTAAATTTTTACGTATTTAATCTATAAGAATTTTCAATTAATTTTCCAAGAATTATTCTCTATTCATTACTATCTTATCCATTAATTAAGTATTTTACTATATTAGACATAAAAGCAAAACTTAAGTTATAGCAAAAGTTACCGCAAGTAAAAAGAATATATGTAAGAAAAATAAATCAAAACCATATGAGGAGTTAATAAAAATTGTCAAACATCAAACGTGAATTTGTTTTCAAAGTTGTTTTGATGGGTGAAGGTTCCGTTGGCAAAACTAGTATTAGATCAAAATTCATGGGAGAAGGATTCAAAAGTGAGTACATAAAAACTATTGGTGCTGATTTCGCTTCTAAAGCAATAACCATTGAAGATAATAAGGTACATTTTCAAGTATGGGATCTTGCTGGGCAAAAAATGTACCAACATGTCCGGTCTTCTTTTTACAGCGGATGCAAATGTGGCTTTTTAGTATTTGACTTAACGAAGCCTGAAACCCTCGAAAAACTTGATACTTGGGTAGAAGAATCAATAAAGCATTCTGGCGGCTTTTTAGAAATTTTCATCGTCTTAGGAAACAAACATGATCTGAAAGATCAAATTAAAGTAGATGACAAAGATGTTGAGAAATTCTTAAAGCATTTAAAAGAAGAGAAAGGCATTGACGCATGTTATTTAGTGACATCTGCCTTAACTGGGGAAAACATAAATGAAGCCTTTAAATTAATGGGTAAGAAGTTTTTGGAAAACGAAGGTTTCCCTCGTGAAGGGCAGAATGTAGCAGATGCAAAAAATAGTCAGCAGAAAATTCTTCAAAAAGAAGAATTCGCTGCATTGCCTGCCCAACCCCAAAAACAAAATAAGGCTAAAAGTAAATCAAAAGACCCTCAAATTTTAAAAGAAATTCAAATGAATCTTTCTTTATTAGTTGAGAAAATTAATCATCTTTCTGAAATTTTGACAGGTATGGAAGAACGTGTACTTATTTTAGAAACGAAAATGGATAAAACCGAGGGATTTAAGCACGATCTTTCTGAAATTCGAAAAGAATTAAATCAATTATCAATGGAAGATATACCACAAGGTATTTCTAGTAATAATTCACTTCCACCTCGTCCCTCTAAGAAATCAAAAAATGAATCACTTGAGGAAAAAATAGAGGTTGAAAAGAAGGGTGATTTAGATAATATGATACCAATTCCTTCCACCTATGATCTTGAATCACCTTCAACTCATAAATCCAAAGAAAGCTATGATGATTATGATAAAATTGACAGAACAGAATTAGAAAGCATGGAAATTATTGATGAAGAAGTTAATGAAGAAGAAATTACTTCAATGCTTACTCTACATGAAAAAGAATTACAAAAGAGTGACCAAAGAGGAAGCATAAAAGAAACAAATCCTGTAATAGATAAACCTTTACAAGAAAGCACAGAACAAATGACCAAGAATTCTCTTAAACCAAAAGTAGATAAGGAAAAGAAAAAGGAGAAAGAGAAAAAACCTAATCGTTGTCCAAAATGTGGGAGTAAATTAGCATATATAAGACAATATGAAAGATGGTACTGTTATCGATGCCAAATATATGTTTAAATAAACTATCTTATAAAATAAGAAGGTAATTTTATATCAATTAGTAAGTAATCCTATTAAAAAACTGGTTTTAATGTGTGATACTATTGTCAAAAGTTGCTATTGTCAAAGTAGAAAAAGAGAATGTAGAAGAAGCTGTACGAAAGGCTGTTGATTTACTTGGAGGCTTAAAGAAATTTATTTCAAATGCTCAACAGATTCTTTTAAAACCTAATCTTCTCTCAGCACCAAAAGATGAAGAAGAAAAAGCACGTGTCAGAACTGATCCCAGAGTTGTTAAGGCATTGACAACCATGCTTTTGGAACAAGAGAAAAAAGTTCTAATTGGTGATAATAGTGGTGCAGGTATAACGGGGGGTACTCGATTAGCTCTTAAAAAAAGCGGGTATCTTGAAATTCAAGAACTCAGTGAAAACGTAAAAGTTCATAGTTTGGAAATACATGGACCTCAAGTTATCCAAATTAATGGTAAAAAATTGAAACAAGCAAACATTTCTAATGATTTTCTTGAAGCTGAAGCTGTTATTAATATCCCGAAAATGAAAACCCATGGGCTAACACTATACACTGGTGCTATTAAAAATTTGTACGGGACAATATGTGGAGCTGATAAAACGAGAATACATGCTGTTGGTGGAGACATTAATGGCTTTTCTCAATGTTTAGTAGATTTATATGCTTATGAAAAATCAAAAATTCGTTTAAATGTAATGGATGCAATTATTGCTGCTGAAGGGATGGGGCCAGGAGTTTCAAGCAAACCTGTAAAAATGAATCTTATATTAGCAAGTGATGATGCTGTTGCATTAGATGCAGTTGCGTTTACTTTGATGGGACATGATCCTAAAATGGTTCCTACAACGAAACTTGCTGCTGAACAAGGATTAGGTATTATGGATCTTTCAGAAATAGAACTCTTAGGGGAACCGATTGAAAAACTAAAAAGAAAATTTAAACTTCCTCCAACAAAAAGTGTGATGCGTCTCCCTTTTGCTAAATTATCAAAAATAATCATTAAAGTACCCAAATATGTTTCAGGATGTATTGGTTGTAGAAATTGCGAAAATGGATGTCCGAAAGAAGTTATCACTATTAAGAAAAACCGTCATGGAGAACCCTATCCTAGTATTGATTATAGCGGTTGTATTTCTTGTTTTACTTGCATTGAAGTCTGCCCTGAGGCCTGCTATGAAACAAAATCAAAATATCTACCCCGCATAATTGGAATTTCAATTGGAGTATTAGCAATTATTGGTATAATTCTTGCGTTAGTATTTTTACTCTAATTTCTTTCTTTTTTGTACAAGAAAAGAGTAATGACCACTTTTTTCTTGTTTTTTAATAGTGTTAAAGTCAAAAGGTTTTTGATATTCTTCATAATAATCTAGCATCAGTATTTTGAAATCTTGGAGAAAAATAAGCAAATCTTTTAAATAAGTAAAAAAGTGCGGGATTCCATCTTCCTCATCACCATATTTTATTATTGTTTGATCGTCAAGTTGTTTACATGAATTATTAAACGGTTTATCTCTTTTTTTCGTTAAAAAAGTTCCAAAAAAATAGCCTCCAGGAGCTAATACCCTATAGATTTCATGTATCGTTTCAAATATTGCTGATTTATTGGCATGATAAATTACGTTAAAGGCAATTATTAAATTGAAATAATTTTTTTGAAAAGGTAATTTCGTCATTTGTCCTTGTATTAGCTTTGTTTCCAAACTATCCCGTTTAAGCCATTGTTTCGTTTTTTGTAATCCTTCATACGATAAATCAAACCCGACTATATCCCACCCTTTTTGACTAAAATAATGAGTATGTCTTCCTATTCCGCAACCTAAATCTAGTATTTTACTCTCTTTTTTAGATATCTTGAGGGACTTTTCTAAAACCATAATTTTACCATCAGGTATTTTCCATTTATTAGCATCTGTTACCTTAGACCATTGCCAAGCTTTCTGAGATGGTTGCAACTTCATAAAAATACCACCTTAATACTTAATACAAATTCTAAAGACCTTCATTATCTTTTCTTAAATTCTTGTTAGATATTAAAAAAAATGATTTTCTAATGATATTGTTTATTTATTGTTAAATTTAGGGTTTTTCTTCTGCTATTTTTTCTTTCTCTTGTTTTCTTTTCTTTCTTTTTCGTTGTCGCTTTATCATAGTGAGGCGTTTCATGGTAAAGGTTACGAGTGTTGTAATTGTTAATATAATAAAGAAAATTGTAATGAGAAGTTCAGTTACCACTATTGGTTCTTGAAAGTTATAGAAATCTGAGCCAATTAGAATCCCATGGATAACACCAAAAACAAGTGCTATATAATTAAAGCTGTGAAGCCACCGCCAGCTTTTCTTAATTGACCGCCGTAATAAAACAGCAATCAGTGCAACGTATATAAAAATTAGAGCAGGTCTTCCCGCTAATTGCCAAAAAGCAAGCCAAGAACTAAAAACCGGTACAAATACAGCAAATCCTTGGCCAATTGAATTTTTAATGCCTTGATCTATTGCAAAAAGTATTGGATGCATAGTTATTAACACTAAGCCTGTTATTGCTGACCCATGATGGATTTTAATGAATGAAGTCTTAAAAATTCTATATAATTCTCTTTGAAAAGGAGTTAAGATTGACGAGATAAACATTGCTAATAAACCCAACAGAGAACACAATCGTATAAAGAAATAAAACCAGTTTTCAGTGGGATTATTTAAAGCAAATAAAATTATCACAAAAACATTAAGTAAAACAATGCCACTTAGGATGAAATAGCCTTCCTTCTGCATAGTTTCTATAAAGTAATCTA
>JAYEJY010000053.1:0-5195 GCA_034660795.1 Promethearchaeati archaeon
TGTTTCAATAATTCTTAAAATCTCAAAAAACTTAACATAGTTAAATTTCCTTAAATGCAAAAAGACTTTTTAATTTAATAAAGCATTATAACCTTAAAAAAAGAATCCCATTTATTTATATTAAAAATATTAAAATTTTTGAGTGGATACTATGAGAAAAGGTCGAATCCTTGGAATTTGTCTTCTATTTGTTCTATCATTATCAACAGCAATACCTTTTGTTGTTGGGAACATAGAATACACCAACAGCTCCTCTGAACCGCTTATTCTGGAGAAAACTGTTCTAGATATTAATGGTGATAAAATTGAAGATAAATTAATGACTAATATTGAAAAAACTGACAATTATTTCATTGATGTTGTCGTTGAGTATGAACATCCGATAAGCTATATGGATATCTATCGTTTAGTAAATATCGGAGCGAATTGTGATGATAGAACATGGGACCTCGGAAGAAGAATGAAAATAACTCTCCCAAGATCACAATTAGAAACAGTAGCAAAAATACCAGGAATAAAATTAGTACATCCAGCAGAACAGCGATTCATTGTTGTTGCAATAGAAGGCTCTGATTATTCAGAATTAAGCAAATTAGAGCAAGAATTCAATGATGTGGAAATCTTCTGGAATATTGGTTGTGCTTTAGTTAGAGATTACTCTGGAATAGAACATGACATTAAAAATACTGGCACCTTTAATTTAATTGCTGATGTTACAGATAGTAGACATCATTTTACTTCAGCTGGAAATTCACCCGATTATCACTTAGATACAATTTCTACAGTTACACAAATCAATGGGACTTACATGTGGGATAAAGGTTATACAGGTACTGACATTAAAGTTGGTATCCTCGATACAGGTATTAATTCAGATCATGCCGCAATATTTGGTCGAGTTGGTGGTGCAGAAAGTTTTATTCATCCTGATTATGGTCATGATTACGAAGACCCTTCAACTGAAGATACAAATGGCCACGGTTCACATTGTACTGGAATCATTGCTGGTGACGGTGCTGTAACCGAAGCTTATAAAGGAATGGCACCAAATGCGTTGGTCTATATGGCTAGAGTAGCAGAAGGAAGTGAAGATTATGGAATTCCTACTCCCGCAATTCTTGCTGGTATAGACTGGGTTGTCACAAGAAATGTTGTTGTAATTAGTTTTAGTATTGGTGGTGGTGACGCACCTGGGAATAATGCTATAGAAACTGCTTTTAAAAACATAATAAAAAATGAATATATATCTGTTGCAGCTGCAGCTGGTAATTCTGGAGATAGTGGAACTTATCATACAGATGCCCCCGGAGCAGAAGCTGAAGTGATTTCGGTAGGATCTATAGACTCTAATGATAACATAGTTGGTTACAGTGGTCAAGGACCAAATGCTGATAATGAAATGAAACCAGATATATTGGCTCCTGGTTTAAATATCATTTCTTTCGATAATGTTGGAGATGGTTATGTTTCAATGAGCGGTACTTCTATGGCCACGCCACATATTGCTGGCGCAGTTGCTCTCTTAATAGAGGCGTGCATAGACAGAGGTATAAATTACAATCCCGGATCAATCAAAGCTGCGTTATTACAAACAGGAGTTTTTATGAGTAGTAAAAATATTTTACAACAAGGTAGAGGTATTGCAGATGTTGGTTCTGCCTATGAATTACTAAGATCAGCTCAAAAAGATGGTAATCGACCAATTATTGGTGCTTGTAATCCAATAAACAATCCAGTACCCTTCTGGGAAACACTTTTACAAGGACAAAATGTTCAGCAATCAATAACCTGTATTTCACCATTTGCTAATGATTCAACCACCATTGAAATTACAGGTGAAGCCTCCTCCTATCTTACTGTTGATGAATTAGTTGGGAAATATTCTAAAACTGCAAAAGTCTGGTATGCCATACCTGAAAATGCCACTACTGGAACAGTGACAGGACAATTCATTTACAAAATTAATGATTTTGTACTGGATACTGCCAACATTCAATTTACAATAGTTGAAAGTAATGGTAAGAATATACTTTTACATTATAAAAAGACAAGTTGGGGTACAAGTCATAGCTTCGGACAATATAATTACTTTACACAAGATGCTTTAGATCATGGATATGCTGTTAGTGAACCTTTAACAGATTTAACATCAGACATGCTAGATGCTTATGACTTTATTTGGATGCCTGATCCATTCGATTTACAAATGAATGCTTTTGGTGAAATTGTTAGTACTTACGGTGAGTTTACTAACACGGAATTAGATTTATTACATGACTATGTTGTTAACAAAAGTGGTACAGTCTTTTTCGATTTCAATGGTTTAGTATTTTCAGCAGATTATCAAATGAATCTAGGAACAAATGTTTCAGTTATTAATCAATTCACCGAATCATATGGTATTCATGTTAGAGAAACAGTTTGGACTTCCGAAAATCCCGTTATGGTTGAAACCACTACTCATCATGCTCTTACGGCAGAAGTAGAAGGTATTGATCACTTTGGTTGCTCCATTGAATTATCTGGTAACGCAATTGGACTGACTGATGCACCTGGAAGTGGCGATTATCCAACTTTAGCTGTCTCCCAAACCGAATCTGGTGGTCGTATTATTGTTTTGTGCACCAATTTTGCTATAGACTATCAAGGCTTCAACAATGGTTATAATGGTGGTACAAACAACGATAAATTCTCAAGAAACTTAGTACGCTGGGGTTGTGCTGAAAATCGAATTGAAAGAGTAAATATACAAAACGATTCCAAAACGATAAACATGACCTATGATCATATCAAGGGCACAGATGAATTTGGTGGTTATGTCATTTTACCCAATGCAACGCAAGTACCATTAGAATGGCAAGAAATAGCAGCAAATCAATACAAATCGAGTTTCACCGCAACTGAAAGTGGCTTACATAAAATATATGTAGAAGTTGGTGAATCTGGTGCTGATGAATTCGATTATTATGAATTCACCGCAAATATCCAAACGCCAACAGATACTGGTGGTTTAACACCGATAGTTGTCGTACTACTGAGTGCATTTGGTTTAGCTTCTTGGTATCTTTTAAGCAAAAGACGAAAATAAGCTAGCTACTCGATAGAAGAGAATCAGTTTTCCTCTTCTATTTTCTTTTTTATTTTTTAAGATTTACATCAATAGTAGAACTTAAGAACTCTAAAGACTTCTTTAATTAATGATTGCCTTAAAAAAAAGTATTATTAAAGAATAAGTAAAAATAGTGATTAGGAGATAATTATCGTTGACATTTGATTCAGAAGCAAAAAAACTACAAAAGAAAGGCGTAGTTGGAGCATTAGCTCTAATTGATGCAAACGGAAAAGTTGTTTGGAAGACAAATAATTGGGATGTGGATGGTCAAAATGTTATCCAAACCTGGCAGGAAAAGAAACCGAGTATTAATGTACAAGGGATAAAATACTCAACAATTGATGTTAATAATCAGCGATTCATAGGAACTAATGTTAAAAGACAAGGGCATATAGTAATTGCCAAAACTCCCTTCTGGGCTGGTTTTGTAATGTCTTGGTGTCCACCTGATAACCCTGTACGATTAATATATCCAGATATAGCGAGATTAGCTGCAGAGGTAAAACCTTAAACTCTACCTCTTAACTTTCTCGAATTTCTTCTTTTTATGTTTGATCAAAAATATTTCCCGTAGAACTTTTTTGGGTAATTGAGTCCTTAATATAGACGGTGCCTTTCTCAACAATTGCTATTTGTGAAAGGCTTATACCTGTTACACTCAATTTAGATAATATTTTTCCATATTCCTCTAAAGTCTGAATTTTCTTCGTAACAATTAATGTTTTTAATATATTGTGTGTGCAAAGAGAATCTTTCACATCTACACCCAGTGTTCCAATAACCGATTCCGATATATCATTCATTATTTCTCTTTCTACTTTTTTAGAAGAGAAAAGTTTCACAACATCTCGAGATAATTTCTCACTTATTAATAGAACAGGTTTATCGGAAAGAGAAATTCCAATACATGTTCCTATATGCTTACCATTAAGATTTCTGATCCTTAGACATTTTAATGGGAAAATTTCCGAGGGATGAAATAATCGTGTTGAATTGCGAAAAATAACTTCCTTTTTATTTATTTTTTCTAAGGATCCAGCGGAAGCAAAAATTCTAAAAGAATTAAGTATTTCATTAGGTAAAATAGGGAAACCTCTTCTAAGGGAATAATCAATTAGTGTTTTTGGTGTTAAGGCTTCTCCTTCTGGAATGTTTAATTGCTTGGCAATAAGATATTTTACTAACCATTTACGATCGTCAATATCTTCATTTTGTAAATTAAGTCTTTGAACTAAATAATTTATTAATGATTTATTTGGTTCATCTTTTCCTATTAAAAGAACCTTGCCGAGTAGAGGATGATATACAACAGCAAGAATTTTTCCGATCTTCATTCCGTAATTGTGATAACATGTTTTTCCTATAGGATTATATTCGAATTTTGAGAAATTATCTGCCCAGGGAGCTGTTCGATAAGACTCTGGTTCTAAGATATCCTCAATTTTACAAGCCGGATTCCCTCTTTTTATCCTGATTTTCTCAAGTGGAATAACACCAATCATTTCAGGTGCATTAATAGTACAATTTGCTAAAGGAAAATCTATATTTCGAAAATTTGTAAATTCTTGAAGTTTAGAAATATGAAGTGCTACATCTTTTGGTATTCGTAGAGATTCTTGTACTTCTTGAATAACAAATTCGCGTCGTTTTTTAGCGGATTCAATATATTCTTCTGTAATCCATAGTGGTTTTATTTGATGAAAAATTTTGTCTATAACATCTTGACTAACATCAATTTCTGAGACAATAGAATATCCTAAACGATTTTTTTCAAAGACAATTACTTCTTGTAAATATCCTTGAAATTCTCTTTCGCCATTTACATAATTAAATAATGGCTTTCCAACTTGTTTCCATGCTTCGGTTGCTGTTTCAACAAGCTCAGAAGTAATCATAAATTCTTTAGATGGTTTATGTTGTTCAGAAATAGTAGTGACTTCTTCTGGCTTTGACTCAGCTACTTTACTTGGCGTAATTTGTGGTTCTATCTTTCGAGGTGTTATTATTTCGCTCTTAGTCGTCGCATCAATTGATTCAGATTTCATTTTTTCAGGTACTGACTCTTTTTGTAAATTTGTTGGTT
>JAYEJY010000054.1:0-5173 GCA_034660795.1 Promethearchaeati archaeon
TCAACAACAGCACTGATATCTAATAAATTAACTTCCTTGGGTTCCTCCAAATCATCGACATTTAAGCAAATCTTCGTACCATCAATTTCTCTAGAAAGTTTAGGGCACCCATGCCAAAATTTCTGGGATTCACGAGCAATTGCTTTTAAACAAATAATAATTAGGCTCATTGAACCAATTATAATGAAAATTGGTGTTGGTGGTAAAGCTAGAGGAAAAAGCAATGGAAAAATAAAGACTGAGAAAAGAGACCCTATAAAGCCAATACCTATACCAATGATAAAGGAAATCATTTTTCGCTGTAATTTTGGAAAGGATCTGCTTTTGTACGCCATATATCCTAATTCAGATAAAAAGAACAGAAAAACAATTAATAACAGTACAAAACTAACTATTGAAAAAGATTTTTTCTGAATAGTCAAAATACCAAAATCAGTAGGAATTAATTGAATTGTAGTTTCATCTAAGAAAAGCCATAAAGTCATTGCTAAGGGAATTACCGGCGAGAAGATATGAAGAAAATGGGGGAGAGAATGATATAACGAACGCCAAAAGAAAATAGAAAAAACACCTAATGGTAATATTAACCAAAAAATCATAACAAAAGCCATTTTTTCAAATATTAGGGCTAAATGTAAATTTAGTGAATAAACTAATTCTTTAGCTAAATCAAAAGAAACTCCCAAAACACCCCCAATGAGAAGAGTAACACTGACCAAAATATTGGTGATATTCTCAGGATTTCGGAAAAGAATAACTAAGCTTGCTAAAAAAGCAGCAGGTATTGCTACTGAATTTAAAATAAGCTCAAGACTTGCCAAGTTTACCAACTTTTTTAATACTTATAAGAGTTTCTTTAACGTATAGTTTATATGTAAAAAATACCTAAAAATTTGTTCATTGTTCCATTTTCAACATGGTTCATGACTTATCAAATAAATTGTCTAAAAAACATAATCAATAGCCTTAAGAAGTTTAACACGTATTTGTCCTTATTATTGCAAAGCCATTATTTGGAAAAGATCGTCATGAAATATAATTGCCAAAACTGTGGGCAAGAATTAGAAAAGAAAGTAATCATTTGTCCTACTTGTTATGCTTTTCAAAGCAACGAATATACACGCAAAGAACTTTTTGCTTTTCTCGAAAAATATTATCCCCTAAGTATAACGGAGAAAAAAGAATATACTTCAACAAAATTTCCCTTACCCAAACGAAACCATACAAAATGGGTGTTAATAGGATTAGGAACATTTTGGTTTGGGTATATTTACTATTTATTACTCACTCTTCAAGATTTGAATTATCATTGGTATTATCCACATGAACAAGATGAAAAAACCACTAAAATTGACCTTTTTACAGTAATCATTATAACCATTTCAACGCTTTTTCTAGGTATACCCTTTCTACAATATGTTCGCTATAAAAAACTGAGAACACATTTACAACATGCTCCTCATTCATCAAAATATTATATTCCTCAGGAAGGTAAGAGAATTTTCTGGCTCTATCTCTTAGATAATGTATTATTTTCCGGTAGTATAACCATGCTGTTTTTCGGCTTAAGTTCCATTATTGCAAGTCGTTATTTTGAATTTAGTTCAACTTTTCTCATTATTCTGTTCTTTTTGGGTACCTTCATTTTATTTGTCTTAGCAATATGGTTACTAGTTCAACTCATAATATTTGATGCTAAATGGCAAAAAACTCTGAATAAACATTTCAATAATCATCTTAAAAATATCAATAAAATTCAAAATTACAAGTAAAAGAATACATTATAAGAGATTGCGTTTTCAGTTAAATTACCCTACCGATTAATTGAAAACCTTTTTTTACTTGTCTTCTAGATTTATTATAATCTACTATCTTATACTTGAAAAATTAGATGTTTGAGAAAAGTACCATTCTCCAGTAAGAAAGCTATATACAAATAAATTGCTAAACAAAGTATCCATCACTTTAACCTTGTATTTCAATTGATTTCTTACTAAGAAATTGTTCTTTTAGATCCTCACAATAGTCCTTTGTAGCAATAATATCATTGACAATTTTGTTGTTTTTAATTTCTAAAACTCTACTATTTGGTAATATTGTCAATAAATCATGACTTACTAGAACCACAGATGATTGTGTACTCATAACATAATCTGCGAGGAGACTAATTACTTTTACTTGATTTAATTCATCAAGATAAGCTATTGGTTCATCAATAAGTAGTAGTTTCGGAGATAAAAGCAGTCCTAGCAATATGGAAGCTCTTTTTCTTTCCCCTTGAGAATAACTTTCAACCAGGTTGTTTTTAATATCGTCAAGTTTAAGGTATTGTAACAAATACTCTCTCTCGAATACAGTATCCTCTTGTTTTAGTTTTCCTCCGGAGAAATATTCAATATTTTCTTGTAAACTCATAGTGGGATACAAATTGATGTATTGTGAAGAGAAATAAACTGAAGTGGTTCGAAGCTTCTCAATTGTGTTATTATTAGAACGGGTTATTTCTTCTCCTAATTTGGATACGGATCGGGGAAGGACCAATCTTCTAACAAATCTTCAATTTTATGTTCATTGCCACTGTTATAATAGTCATCCAAGTAATTCCAGATACCAGTCCAATCCTCTTTTGTAAAAACATTAGACTAATTCTCAGTAGGTTCTGTATCATCATCCTCCCATTGAATTACAGGTTTTCCATTATGAGCAAACTCTAAATATCCTTTATCTTCTAGCTGCCATATGCCTATGTATAAATCAGTACCTGAGCTATCTCCAAAATTATATGTTTTATAAGTGAAATCACTTTCACCACTATCATCAACTTGCATTGTTAAAGAGAAATCGTCCATATCTCCGTTACTACTTGAATCTGAAGTAACAATAATAACGTAGTCATACCAGTTAAGATATAAATATACAGGATTAGTATTGCTTGAACTGTCTTCATAGAAATACCAATTATCGTTACTATTACTTATAACTTCATACATTGCATAACGTATAGCTTTCCCACCTGTAGATGGAACATCTACTAGAAGAAATAATTTACCATCTTCATTCATTCCTGAACCGTCAATTTTTAAATAGACATCATCGTTGTAGTAAGAATTTGAAATGATTATCTTTAATCCCATTCCTAAACAACTTACGATAATTAAAAAACTAATTACCTTTTTCATTAATTATATCCCTCCGTTTCATTTTGTGATAGAATATATCACTAGCAATATATTTTGCTAAAAAAAATATAAAAAAGTGGTTCGTTTACTCGACAATAAGAATATTTAATTTTTTTTTGATTAAATAATTATTTTTATAACAAAAATTCAAAGATTATTTTTCAAAAATGATTCTTTTACCATAATTTATTCAATAGTTTAAGGATAATTAGTGTGATGAATAATTATCATAGATTTTTTCTATAAAATGATGCGATAAATTGTACAACAAAACTTGCTGCGTTTATTGCTGTTGTATCTGCGGTATCATACACTGGATTTAATTCAACGATATCCATACCAGCTATAGGTGTTTTGGCTGTTATTGTATCAATTATTTCAGATATTTCTCGAGGGGAAAGCCCATTTGGTGTAGGAGCGCTAACACCTGGAGCGTAGTTAATATCAAGAGCGTCCATATCTACAGATAAATAGGTCAAATCGGTTCTCTTAGTGATAATCTTAATTGTCTTCTGTAGAATCTTAGAAAATCCTTGTTGCTTAATATCATCTACTGTAAAAATAGTCACACCTTGCTCTTCTGCGTATTCTCGATATTTTTTTGCGTTTGCAAAATTTCGAATACCTATCTCGACAAAATTGTCTCCATCAACTAAACCATTATCTAATACCCTTCGAAAAGGTGTTCCGCTTGAAATACGTCCGTTAATAACTTCTCGGACATCTAAATGAGCATCAATATTTACTAATCCAAATTTCTTGTTCGGAAAATTTCTAGTTACCCCTTCTAAAAGTGGATAACCTAGCGAATGATCCCCACCTAGTGTTATTGGAGTAAAGCCTTTCCTGGCAATTTTACAGATGATATCAGAAATGGTTTCATGGGCTTGTCGTACCGATTGTTCCTCAGCTATGATATCACCAAAATCATAGACTTTTTTATCACCAAACCAGAAATCTGAACGCCAATCATATGCTTTGAAATACCTAAATGAATCACGAATTTTCCGTGGCCCACCTTTTGCTCCTTTTCTTCCTAAAACTGCGGAATCAAATGGCACGCCAATTAACCCTATCGCTGGACCTTCTTCCCCTGCCCAACACTCAAAGATATCAAGAATTCTAGTTTCATTAGGGTCAAAACCTTTTTCGTGATATGATTCCCATTTTCGCAGGCATTCTGCTATTGGGGATATCTTTGAAACAGTTTTTTTAGTTGATTGTTCGCGTTTTTTTGAAGGCATATATTTACCTCATTTTTTTAATTATCTTAATTAGCGAAAAAAGAGTTAGAAGAGAATAGTAAATAAAGAAAAAAGTGAAAAAATGGTGCAAAAAAGATTAAGCTTCAGCTTGGGCTTCTTCTTTAGGTTTTTCTTTGGGTTTTTCTTTGGTTTCTTCCTTTTCTTCAGCGGTAATCTTCGGGTAATTAACAACAAGAGATTTCCAGACATCAACATTCTGGATAGGATGAACTTTACGAGCTTTCTTATAAATTGCTGTTGCTA
This sequence comes from Promethearchaeati archaeon, assembly GCA_034660795.1. Classification (GTDB taxonomy): domain Archaea; phylum Asgardarchaeota; class Heimdallarchaeia; order JABLTI01; family JABLTI01; genus JAYEJY01. The sequence goes on from JAYEJY010000054.1 coordinate 4,688, forward strand.
ATCGTCCGGAAATAAGATCATTTACGAATTTCTCATATGTCTGCCTTTTCGCTCGTTTCTTTGACAAATCTTGCATTATTTTTCGAATGCCTTTTTCGTGACTTGCTTTGCATCTAAAAGGTGTAAGAGCAATGATACTAATACGGATCTTAGCTTTATCCTTGGTAATGATATTAAAAATCCCATCGATTCTTGTTCTACGTCTTCTGATCATCGAACGAATATAATCGCGGGTATATTCATGTCCTTTAAATTTCGTGTAAGCATTTTCCCCTTTAACATCATTCACTTTGAAGGTTAACTTAACATGAATCTTCTTATAATCACCGGTAACATCCATTACTGATTGAGTTATTGTTCGTCCAACAACCATTTCTGGATCTGCTGCTGGTGTTTCAGTGATAGGTTTTGTGCCAAACATTTCAGGGGTATGAATAACATACCAACTTTTCAAACTAAATTTATCAACTACTCGTTTATCTCTTC
>JAYEJY010000055.1:0-5155 GCA_034660795.1 Promethearchaeati archaeon
TAAATCACCATTAATACTGTCCCGAAACTCTGACCAACGAAAGTCTGTGTCGTGCCTTTCGGGTGCAATTTTCATGACATAGAAACGCCAGTAATCAGCCGGATAAAGATCAAGTGCGACATCTGTGAAAATGCCAATATTCTTACTTGATGAGAATTTTAAGCCTTCATAATTTAGCCATTGAAATGCTTTCACAAAATCAGCAAGGATAAATCCGTCATCTGCTCCAAGTAATGTTGCTGGAAATGTTATGGTATGGAAAGGTACATTGTCTTTTCCGATAAAATTGATTAAGTAAGTATCAGAGTCTTTCCAATATTTTTTCCATAACTCAGGTTTATTTTGTTGTTTTGCCCATTCCATTGCTATAGAGATATATCCAATGGGAGCATCAAACCACACATAGAATACTTTATCTTCATAGCCCTTCAGGGGTATTGGTATACCCCACTCTAGATTACGGGATATACAACGAGGTCGTAATCCTTCATTTAACCAACTTTGAGAAATAGAAAGTGTGGTTTTAGGCCATTCATCATGGGAGGAAATCCATTGTTTGATTTTATCATCTAATTCTGATAGGTCAAGAAATAAATGTTCTTCTTTTTTAACAACAATATCTCGTCTTTGACAGATGATACATTTGGGATTAATCAGATCTACTCCATCAAGTACTTTTGAGCAATTTTCACATTGATCGCCTCGTGCATGTTCATAATCACAATAGGGGCAAGTTCCAATTACATAACGATCGGGGAGATTACGTTTACAATTTTGGCAATAAAGTGTTTTAATTTGTTTTTCGTGTATATAGCCGTTTTCATATAATCGTGTGAAAAGGTGTTGTGTCATTTCTGTATTTTCTTTAGTATGTGTACGACTAAAAAGGTCGTATGATAACCCAAAACGTTCATAGATGTCTTTTTGTTTTTGAAACATCATTTCCACGAATTCCTCTACTGGCATATCTGCTTCAGCTGCAGAAATTTCTGAGGGTGTACCATGATCATCAGTTCCACAAACAGCGAGAACATTTTCGCCTCTCTGTCGTAAATATCTGGCGTAAATATCAGCTGGTAGTAAAGATGAAACAAGGTTCCCAAGATGCTTAACAGTATTCACATAGGGCAAGGCGCTTGTAATAAGATATCTTTTTGAATTTTCAGCCATGGGAATTCACTTCCTTGTATTTTATGAGTACCTTTCAAAAACAAAAAGGATTAACTCAATAATCGCTTGAATAGAGTCATCCTTATTTAACTTTTTTGAATTATTAGAGGAGATTTGGGTTGTAAAAATTATACTGTTAATCACTTACTATAATACGAGGGAGGGAACGAGAATCAACAACACTATTATTTAAGTATCCAACATTATCTCGAATTTTAACTTCAAATTGAACAACACGTTCATCATATCTAAAAATTAACCATTTCCTTAAAGATGGTGGTGACCAAGTAAAGGATTCTAATCGTAATTTCTTTCCTTTTGCAATTTTTTTCTTAACTTTATATTTTTTCAATATTTTCGCTTTTTTATTATCAATTATCTGCCAAATTTCTATTGATTTAATATTTCCAGATTCTCTAAAAGACAAATTTGGTCTTATTTCACACTCAAAATCTTCTTTTACCATTCTTCTTAACGGCGGTTTACTTTGAAATGAACAGCTGACAATTTTTCTAAGACTTGGTCTGGTTCTCACATAATTTATCGCTGTACCTTTTCGTGATTGGTATTCTGCCACTAAGGACCATTTCGTTGAACTAAGACTTAGCGGTATTCGAATAGGGATATTTACTGTAAATTGTTTAGTTCGTCTTCTTTTCTTATGTTCGTGTAATTTCACTTTACCTCTCTGAGATATTGCCCAAATAATTAGTTTTCCCCGAAGATTTCTTCGTGGATTACGAACAGTTACTTTTACTTTTGTTTTTCCAGCTTGATTTTTTGGCAAAGATATTCCTGTAATTATTGGTCGATTATTTTTTGGTTCTTGATAATGTTTGCCTTCATGGGAAAGTATGGCAATTATTTTCCTTTTTTTAACATCTTTTAATAAAAATCTAACATGAAAATCGCCGTCAATATGACTAACCTTTAGTGGGATTGGTATAGTACAATCTTTTCTTAAGGACTCTTGTTCTAAGGTAAAAATTTCACTATGAGCACTTTGTGTTTTAGTTTCATCATAAGGTAGAGGGGTTATCTCCGCTTCGATTTTTATTTGAAATGATTTTTGTGATTGAAAAATAATATTTTTCCATTTTAAATATATCATTGGAATAATTTTATCGGATTCTGTTTTTTTGGGGAAATTTATAACTTTCTGTTTTCTGATAATTGACCTTTCTCTAAAGGTTTCTTTTTCATCAAATATTGTTTTATATCGTTTTCCTACCCGTGTTCTTTGAGATATGTATTGTTTTCCACTTGTCTGCTTTCTTTTAGGTTTTACATAGGTTGATGCATAAGCTTGTGCTGTTTTTCTTGAAGATGATCTAGTTTTTGTTTTTCTCACTGGAGGGCTTTTATTACTTCTTTTTCTAGTTGATTGACTCGTTGTTATTTTGGGTTTCTTTTTAGGTTTTGATCTACGTCTTGTTTTAGCAATAATTGATGCTTTTTTCCTTGTAGATGGTTTACTTTTGGCTACGGGTTTTTTTGATGGCTTTTTTTGTTGAGATTTTAGTGAAGAAGTTTTTCCGGGTATTTTTACTGGTTTTGGTTTTGGCTTTTTAGATTCTTGTAATTTTTCTTTTCGTTTTTTTCTTAGCATTTGTTCTTTTTTAAGTTGTAAAAGTTTCTGATGTTTTATTTTTGCCCGAAGTTTTCGTTTTGCTTCTAATCTCGCTTTTTGTTTGGTCATTATCTTTCGTTTTCTATCTTCTGCGTCTTGTTGTAATTTTTTTGCAAGTGATGTCTTAGAATGATCAGTAATAGTTTTTGACTGAGCAGGTTGAATTTCATAAATATTTTTCAGGTTTTTTAAGGGTTCTCCAAGTGTTTTGCTAAAAAGTGTATTTGGGACTCTTTGCGAGATGTTAATATTATCCATAGTTGAGATTATATTATTGTGATTTCTTTCAAAGAGATAAAATAGAAAAGTCGCAGGTGAAATAGGTGGGGCAATGTTTGAGGTTCCAAAAAGCATAATTAATAAAGGTTTCATATGACTGTCATTAATACCCATTTCTTGAAATTCTGGTTGCAACCATTTTAATAATGAAATCAATGATTCGTATATTTTTCCTGGAGGTCCTCCAGTTTCCGGATTGAAATTATAATAGTTTACAAAATCACTATTACCTTTCAAGGAAGAATCCCCTTGAAATTTGGCAAAGAGACCAAAATCAATGACTCTTTTACGATGTTCAAAAATCGTATTGCCTTTTATTTCTGGGATATTTTGGTTCGCTTTTGCAAGATTTACCCCCTTTAATGCTAAAGCTTGTAAAAGGAGTATAAGGACTCGTCTAATTGATGAATCATATTGTGTATCAAAAAAACGACATTCAATAGTCTCATAATCAGTAAAGGGGTATAAATCTACATATCTGTCATCTGGGATTTCCTTCCGGACATGTTTTGAAAAAACATTTTTTGCTAAATGATTAGTTGCATAAGGCAAATAATCGGGAATATTAGGTCCTAGTTGTCCTGTATTTTCTCTTAAACGAAAACTTCTAACACAATCAGGTGCTAATATTAGTGTACGACCATCTTTCCCTTTTTTTAAGACTGTTCTACCGGTTGGACGGCCTTCAACAAAAGGAGAAGTATTACTAATCGCTATAAGATGAGGTAAAAATGCTCTAATCATATTATACGCAAACATTCTTTCTTTTTTTGTTTGAAAATTGCCAAGATGATGATGTTCTCCACAAGTAACTCCTGCACGATATTCTTTTTGATAGGGATTAAATCCTATTGGTTGAATAAAATGTCCTTTTTTCAAATTTTTTGTTGCTGCTTGATATAAAAGTCGTATCCACCATTCAAGCTCTTCAAGATATTCACACGGGGGAGTAACTAATTCTAATAACCAAGTAATTTGACTTATATTAGGATCTGGGCCAAAAATATTAATTTTTGAAATTTTCCCATTGAATTTATATTCCATTTGAATATATTGAATGGTTTTCCCATGTCTTTCTACTTTCTTTTTAGAAATTTTTTTTATTTTCTTTTTAATTATATTAGGAATTTTTGCAGACGAGGATTGCAATCCTTTGAGGAAGGTGTAGGCATCAGAAAACATTTGATCCCAAACATCAACTAAGATTTTTCCCTCTTCGAGGATATCTCCTCTTTTGGTTGTAATAAAGTTTTCAATCTCAATTCCATGTGAAAAAGGGAGTTGAAATAACTTTTTATTTAAATTTTTTTCTTTATTTTGGGAGTTCATTTTCTTCTCTCAAATTTTTAACATTATTCATTTGATTCTGATTGTCTTGAGGAATATGCTGTTTGTCGCAATAAATAATCCATAAGGTATTTTTTAGAGAAAGGATAAGGATTTTCTTTTTCTTGTAAAATAGAAGTTATTTTTTCTACATATTTCCTTATCTGTGTAATTTCACTAATTTTCACTTTTGTTTTTTCTGGTTGTTGCACAACGAAGCTTCTTTTCAAATTCTTTTTCTCAACAAAGAGGTTTAAAATGTAAATATCATTATATACTTGGGTTTGACCCGGATTAAAAATAAAATCGATTGTATAGAAAATCCCACTTTCTTTAGCAATTTTGCCTAAGGTATTTACTAACTCATTAGTTGTGATACAATTCAAAATCTGTGAAAAATCCTCATTTTTTACTTTCACTTTTTTCATCCCTTTCCGTTTAAGTATTTCTTCAGGCCAATATAGTTTTAACATATGATATGCATTCAAATGGCATACTTTTTTCAAATCCTCTATAGTAATGCCCAAATCTTTAGCTTCTTGAGAAAACAAGAAACAAAGATGATCGCTTGCCTGTGGAACACTGAAATAACTATGGTCTGTTCCAAACATCACTGAAGATTGCCAATTTTCAGTTAAATTTAGACAGTTTTTGTAAAACACGGCGCAATCTCCCCCATGCATACCAGAAGTTTCTGTTTTAATGTTTGGATGTTCAAGAATTTCAAACATACCGGGTGTAGAATAATCA
>JAYEJY010000056.1:0-5135 GCA_034660795.1 Promethearchaeati archaeon
AAGAAATTAGGGAAAAACTTGCTTCTGGGGAAGCAGAAAAAGTTGCACAGAATCGTGCGGAACGATTCTTGAAGACAATTGAAGATTTGAAGGATGATGTGCTTATTCTAACCTATGAAGGTGAAATGGGTGAAGAATCACTTCAGAAATTAGATTTTAATTATGATATTATTGGAGAAATCGAAGGGAAAAAATCTACCAGAAAAGATACAAAAAAAGCAGCAAAAAAATTTTTGAAAGAAAATGTTGATTTAATAGTTTTTATTGGAGGAGATGGCACAGCAGGGGATATTTATGAAGCAGTAGAAGATAAAGTACCAATACTTGCTATCCCAAGTGGGGTTAAAATGCATAGTGCTTGTTTTGCAATCAATCCAGAAGTTGCAGGAAGTATTTTTAGGCAATTTCATTCAGGAGAATTAAATCTTAAACATTCCGAAGTTATGGATATTGATGAAGAAGCTTTTCGTGCAGGTCGAGTTAGCGCTGAACTCAAAGGTATGGTTTTAATACCCTATCTAAAAGCAGCACTTCAAGGCGGAAAAATGGCTTCACCTTCTACCCATGATGAACGACAGGATCAAAGAATCATCGGCCGAAGGGTTAATGAAGATATGGAATTAGATACGCTGTATTTGTTGGGACCTGGTACAACTTGTAAAGCTGTTGCAGATGATTTGGGGCTTGGAAAAACATTGTTAGGTATTGATGCAATTTATAATAGGAAGCTCATTGCCAAAGATGTTAATGAAGAGGATATTTTAAAATTACTAGAGAAATACGATAAAGCAAAAATCATTGTAACTGTAATAGGGAATCAAGGGTTTGTTTTTGGTCGTGGCAATCAACAATTCTCACCTGAGGTTATACGAGAAGTAGGTGTAAAGAATATTATTCTAATTGCAACTGTATCAAAACTTGAACGAACGGAAAAGTTACGTGTCGATACGGGAGATCCTGAACTGGATGATGAATTACGAGGATTTGTAAGAGTTATAACAAGTTATCATGAAGATATTATGATGAGAATTGGGTAATAAAAGAAATGGAAAGATAAAAAGTGTTATTTACACTTTTCATTCTTTTTGTTTTGTTTCTTGAAGCATCTTCCAACTTAATATTGGATTTTTCGCAGCTAAGACTTCATCTACACGACCAACGGAAGTTGTATGCGGAGCGGTTTTACTACCTCAGGTTCTTCCCTTATCTCTTGTAAAATTCCTTCCATTGCTTTAGCAAAATCATCAAGTGTAGCTTTCGATTCTGTTTCAGTAGGTTCAATCATTAATGCTTCATGTACGATTAATGGGAAGTAAATAGTGGGAGCATGATAGCCATAATCTAATAGTCTTTTTGCTACGTCTAAGGTACTTACAGCATATTTTTCTTTCAATTCTTCGCCACTTAGTACAAATTCATGTTTTCGAGGGACATCGGGTGCAAAAGGTAAACTCCAACCTTTAAGATCTAATAGTTTTTTCTTTAAATAATTGGAATTTAATACAGCATGTTGCGATATTTTCTTCAAACCATGTGGTCCAAGTGAAAGGATATAAGCATATGCTCTTACAATAACAGAGAAATTTCCCCAAAATCCTCGAATTTTACCGATTGATTTTGGTATGTCAAAATTGAGATAGTAGAAATTTTCTTCAGCATTATATTCTGGAAGTGGTTTAGGTAGGTAAGGAACAAGTTTTTTTACAACACCAACAGGACCAGCACCTGGCCCGCCACCACCATGAGGTGTGCTTAAGGTCTTATGAAGATTAAAATGAACCGCATCAAAGCCCATATCACCAGGTCTACATATTCCCATGATTGCATTAAGATTTGCACCATCATAATATAGTAATCCACCAGCATCATGTACGATTTCAGCGATGTCATTAATATCTTGCTCAAATAATCCCAGTGTATTAGGATTCGTTAGCATTAATGCAGCAGTTTTATCACTAACTGCATTTTCTAATGCTTCTAGATCAATTAAGCCATTTTTTTGGGATTTTATTACTACCGTTTTATAACCAGCCATTGCAGCTGTGGCAGGATTTGTTCCATGAGCGCTATCAGGTACAATAACCTCTGTTCGTTGATCGCCTTCTCCTTGATCTTTATGATAAGCTCGAATAACCATTATTCCGGTCAATTCACCATGAGCACCAGCAGAAGGTTGTAAAGTTGTTCGTGCCATACCAGCTATTTCTGAGAGCATTTGATCTGTTTCATATAGAATTCGGATATTACCTTGAACCGTAGCATCAGGTTGGAATGGATGGGCTTGTGTTATTCGTTCATCCAGTGTTAATATATCATTTATTTTAGGATTATATTTCATTGTACAACTACCGAGAGGATAAAATCCAGTATCAACAGTGAAATTCATTTGAGCTAAATGAGTATAATGTCTTGAAAGTTGATATTCTGCAGCTTTTGGTAAATCTGGTTGCTGTTCTCGTTTCATAGATTTTGGAATTAATTTTTTGGAATCAACTTCATTTGCAAATTCTTCTGGGATAGCAGGAGGTGTATATTTCGGATATTTTGTTTCTCCTAACTCAAAAACGAATGGTTCATCATAAAATGCTTGACTAAACGATTTTTTATTACTAGTCATTATTTCTTCCCTCCAATTGATTTGTCAATTTTTGCTAATTGTTTAAGAAAAGTATCAATTTCTTCTTTCGTGTTCATTTCAGTTACGCAACACAAAGCTGCTTCTCCAAAATCAGGATAATAATGCTTTATAGAGTATCCACCAATAACGTTTATCTCTTGTAATTTTTGCAAAACATTTTCAATAGAACTGTTCTTAACTCGAAAAACAAATTCGTTATAAAACGCTCCTGAGAAAAAGGGAGCGTCAAAATTTGCTAAAGCATCAATTTTATTAGCAACATAATGTGCTGCTGTTGTGCAATATTCAGCTGTTCCTTTTAATCCTTCATAACCAAGCAGAGATAAATAAACACCAGCACCAAATGCTAAAAGTGATTGATTTGTACAGATATTACTTGTAGCCCGTTCTCTACGAATATGTTGTTCTCTTGTTGCTAAAGTTAATACAAATGCTTTTTTATCGCCTTCTTCCGTTTTTGTTAGTCCAACTAATCGACCTGGCATTTGCCTTATTGTATTTCTATCATAATTAATTGAGAAAAATCCAACATGAGGACCACCATAGTTTACAGGTAATCCTAGAGCTTGGGCTTCACCAACAGCGATATCTGCTCCAAAATCACCTGGAGGTTTTAATAAGGCAAGTGATACCGGATCTACACCTACAATCGCTTTCGCACCTTTTTCATGAATGATGTCACAAATTTGTTCTGCTTGTTTCTCTATAATGCCAAAACAATTAGGTGTTTCAAAATAGAAAGCTGCAATATCTTCGGTTATTTTTTCTTTAAGATCAGCCGTATCAATTTCTCCAGTTTTTGGGTTATAATCAATATATTCAATACCTATTTTTGGACCTTCTAAATAATTCTCAATTACTTCTATACGGTCAGGGTGGACAGCTGAACTAATTAATACTTTTGAACGTTTTCTTAATAAACGTGCAGCCATCAAGAGCGCTTCAGCTGCAGCAGTAGCCCAATCATACATAGAAGCATTGGTGACACTCATATTGGTAAGTTCACTAATGAGGCTTTGATACTCGAATATTCCCTGTAACATTCCTTGTGAAACTTCAGGTTGGTATGGTGTATAGGAATTTTGTAATTCAGGTTTCGTTATTACTTCTGTCACTAAAGCTGGAACATAGTGTTTTTGTGCGCCGCCACCGAGAAAAGTAATACATTCTTTATTCTTTGAGAGAATATTCTGTATGTGTAATTTTAAGTCTCTTTCAGAAAAAGGCCCGGGTATATCCAGAGATTTCTTGAGAAGAACAGAGGATGGAACATCCTTGAACAATTCATCAATTGTTTTAATATTCAGGTATGATTCCATCTCTTGCTGGATTTTTTTGGCTGATCTTTCAGCTTCGTTTGCCATGAAAAGATCAGTTCTCCATTTATAATGTTAATCAGAAGATTCTAAGAGCTTCTCATATTCTTCTGGTGAAAGAAGTTCGTCAAATTCTTCAGGTTTTTCAGCTTTAACTTTAATGAACCAGCCTTCGCCATAGGGGTCTTCGTTTATTGGTTCAGGAAAATCCTCTAATTCATCATTAACAGCGATTATTTCCCCTGATATTGGCGTTTTTACTTCTTCAACAGCTTTTACGGATTCAATATCACAGACTTTATCACCTTTTTTAACAGAAGTACCTTCAGCAGGTAATTCAACAAACACAATGTCATTCATGAGACTTTGTGCGTGATCTGTAATGCCTATGATAAAGACATCATCGTCTTCTTTTTTTGCCCATTCGTGTGTTTCAGTATACTTTGCATTTTTATCAATTTTCACGGAGCAAACCTCAAATTGCTTTATCAGTTTCGATAATAACTCGATTAGTTATAAGAATGTTGTTATTAAAGTCTTTTTCCCAGTTTTGAGAAATATTTGAAAACTACCTATTTATCTTGAAAAACTTGTTCGTCTTGAACGTAGGTTTTTCCCAAATATAAACAAATTTCAGCTCGTTCCAGTTCCCGGCCAAGATAATATGCGTGATCTAATCTTGAAAGTAAATTTCGTGAAAGTATCTCTTCAAAAAGCGGTTTAGCATGAGAAGCAGTAAGATACAAATCTGGTTTGTTATCCTCTGATGTAAGATGAACAAGATGGATAAGTTTTTCAAAATAATTAAGCCATATCATAAAACTTCCTTTTGGATCAAATTCTACTTTTTTATGGTAAGCTTTTTTCGGATCATTTGTCTGTAGATGTTTTGCTTGTATATCTAATTGTGTTGCAATAGGTATATCATTACCATATCTACTTTTTGCTAGTAGAAGATCAATACCATGATCCTTAGGCGGTGCATTTTTTGTTTTTGCTATATAAGCTAAGTTTCTTCCCTTATGGACTTCTTTTATACCTCCACGACATTTTACACTTACATCAGTCACAAGTAATAATTGGATTCCTAATTCAACAGCAATACAATTAAGGAGAGCATTAATACCAACTGGATCAGCAGCAATGAATTCTGTTACATTCCCCACACAAGCCATCATAGG
>JAYEJY010000057.1:0-24362 GCA_034660795.1 Promethearchaeati archaeon
TAGTTTTTTATATAAAAAATTGTGAATTATTCTTGGATTTTGAGATTCACTATATATTAAATGTTAATCAAATTAAATTTAATTAGCTTTTTAAAAGAATGAGAATTATTATCTTGAGGTTTTCTAATTAGATGTCTATTGAAGTAATAGATAAGAGAATTAAGACTTTTTTTACAATAACAACGGTTTTTTGCAATACTTTGTTTAATTTCAGTTATTATAGGTATTTCATTTTCAAACCTTTATTCAAATACCGAATAAAATAATCTATGCTCTAAATTCTTTTGGTGTAGCTTTAGTTACTTCTGTCATTGCAATTAGCATTGACAATATGCGCATAAGAAAAATCAAAGAAAAACAAAAATTTACAGGCGAAGATATGACTGATGAAGAGAATGAAAGAAAACAATTCCAAGCTGAAACACGAGCTAAAATTTATCATAAACGTAGAGCTGGTCACATAATCCGGCATTTTAATAAAGGAGACTAAATTCCTTTTTTTTTACTTAAAAATGTAAAAAAGTATTAAAAATGAAACTCCCAGAATTTAACAATTTTGGAATGGAGAGATTTTTTCTCACTAAAACTATATACTTTAATCTGCTGTTAGGTGCGTTTAAGATTTTACTTTTAGATTCATTCAAATATTAAAGACTATTTTGATTAAAGCAAATCACTGATAATACATTACTAATCGCATTTTTTACTACTTTTGTTTTAAAAATATTATAATTATCATATCCTAGAATTAACAATAAGAAATAGGGGGTTTAACTAGAAATTTTTAAGGCTTTTCGATTAAAAAATGCAAAAATAAGTCTAAAAAAAGCTCTTTTTTGGTATAGATTCAATAGTAATTTTTATAAATAAAAAGAAAATATGCTGAATATTTCTAAAGGGAAAAGAAAACAATTATAAATCTTGATGTTTAGATATACTAGCTAAGTTAAATGAGAGAAAAAATAGATAATCGACAACCAAGATTACCTATTTTTTTGAAATCTACATACTCTTCAGGAGGGAAGATAATTGTATGATTTTATAACATTAAAGGTAAATTGTCCTCATTGCGAGAAATCGTTAATGGATAATAAAAAATTGGTTGATGACGTCGCAAGCATTCACTTAGATATCCAGTTTGATAAAACCAAGGGAAGCATTAATCTTAGTTCTATTTATGGAAGTTATGACTATAAAACTGACTTAAATATACCTGATGGCATAGAAGCTGAATTTTATTGCCCCTATTGTGGTTCAAATATCAATTCTGATGTTCAATGTGAAGAATGTAATGCGCATCTTGTCCCACTTAATATAGCTGAAGGTGGAATGGTTCAATTCTGCTCACGTTCAGGATGCAAAAATCATAATGTACAATTCGAGAATCTTTCAAATGTACTTCATCACTTTTATCAAAATCATTGTTATGGATGTACAGATGAACCATTACATGTTGAAAAAAAGTTACCCACTATGAATGTCCATGATGAGGACGAAGAACAAAGAATTAGTATCATAGAAAGTGGTACATTTCTCCAAACTTATTGCCCTCATTGTGAAAAAAGTTTGTTAGAAGACAACCAAGTAGTATTTAAAATTGAGAAACAAGATGGTAAAAAAGGCATTTTAATGCTAAGTCCTTATTTGAATGTATATACAAATAATTCCACAATAGAAATCCCCCAAGGCGATGTGGCAAAAGATATTATGTGCCCACATTGTGATGCCTCATTAATCGAAAAAGGCAAATCTTGTGAATTATGTGGTTCACCCGTTGTAGGGATTTCAGTACTCGCATTAAACAAGTTAATAGACTTCTTCTTCTGTTCTAAAAAAGGCTGCCCATGGCACGGCTTAAGCGATGAAGATATCACTGATATTGTACTCGAAGATAGTAACGAATGGTGACAGCAAATTACAAACTGATATGTAAAGTGAATCAGAAAAAAGTAAAAGTATCTTAAATGAAGGAAAAAACCACTATGAGTATAAAGAGGATACACAAGATTCGACAACAAGAATTTGAGCTATCTGATCGTGTCATTAAAAAAATGGATGCAATCCTTGGTAAGGTAGATAAGAGCCCAGAAAAACTCATACAGGTTCTACAAGATTTACAACAAGCATTTAATTATCTCCCCGAAAAAGTCTTATCCTATATAGCCAAAGAAATGGACTTATCAGAACATACCGTTTATGGAGTTGCTACTTTTTATTCACAATTCAAATTTATCAAGCCTGGAAAACACACCATTCGGGTATGCATGGGAACTGCTTGTCATGTGAAAGGTGCACAATCATTAGTTGATAAGGTTTCCCGTGAACTAGGAATCGAACCAGGTGAAACTACTGAAGATGACCAATTTAGTTTAGAAACAGTTTTTTGCTTAGGTTGTTGCGCTTTAGCACCAGTTATGGTCATAGATGAAGATGTCTATGGTAATATGACCGCTGCAAAAGTCCCTAAAATTTTGAGAGATTACAGAAAAAAAAGCAAAAAAACTTCAAACAAGAAAAAAAAGAAAGGAGCTAAGTAATCCTTGGACTTTAAAAAACAAGTTGAAAAAGCAAACGATGCCTGGGAAAAACTCCACAGTCAAAAAAAACCAGTTGTGTACGCTGGTGCTGCATCTTGTGGAAGAGCTGCCGGTATTCTACCTGTTATAGAACAATTACATGAATTAGCAGAAGAAATACCAATGGATATAATTGAAGTTGGTTGCATAGGTCCATGCTATTTAGAACCTATAATTGGAATACAGAAAAAAGGAAAACCAATACTTTTGTATGGAACAGTTCAAGCAATTCAAACCAAAGAATTAGTTAGCAATTACCTAGAGAAGGATCAGATCAAAAAAGATAAAACAATTGGTACACTTGGCGACGGGAAAATAAAAGGCGTTAAAAGTTTTTGGGATCATCCCATGATAAAAGACCAAGTACGCTTAGTTCTCAAAAATTGTGGTATAATTGATCCAAGTAACATTGATCATTATTTAGCAAATGAAGGTTATCAAGGGTTACAAAAAGCCCTTAAAATGAAACCAGAAGAAATCATTGAATTAATTGTGAAATCAGGTTTACGAGGTAGAGGTGGCGCTGGTTTTCCGACAGGATTGAAATGGAAATTTACTCGAAAAGAAGAAGAAGAAGTTAAATACATTATATGTAATGCTGATGAAGGTGATCCGGGAGCCTTTATGAACCGTTCACTCATTGAGGGTGACCCTCATGCTGTTCTCGAAGGAATGGTTATTGCTGGATATGCAATTGGGGCTAGAAAAGGATTCATTTATTGCCGAGCTGAATACCCATTAGCGCTTAAACGATTTCAAAAAGCCATTACAGATATGCAAGAACGAAATTTCTTAGGTGAAAATATACTGGGTTCGGATTTCTCTTTTGAACTGGAAATAGTAAAGGGAGCTGGAGCTTTTGTATGTGGTGAAGAGACTGCTCTTATGGCCTCCATTATGGCTGAACGAGGTATGCCTCGGCAAAAACCCCCTTTCCCTTCTGAAAGCGGTTTATGGGGAAAACCAACCTGTATTAATAATGTTGAAACTTTAGGAACGGTTCCATTAATTCTCCGAAAAGGTCATAAATTCTACACTCAATATGGCACTGAACAATCTAAAGGAACCAAAACTTTTTCCTTAGTCGGTAAAGTAAAACGTTCAGGCTTAATTGAAGTTCCTCTAGGAACTACCTTGCGAAAGGTAATCTTTGATATTGGAGGTGGGATAGAACAAAATAAAGGGTTTAAAGCGATTCAAGTTGGGGGTCCTTCCGGTGGAACAATTCCCGCTGCTTTCATTGATGAACCATTAGATTATGAAGAACTCACAAAATTAGGCGCAATTATGGGTTCGGGAGGAATTGTTGTAATAGATGATGATACTTGTGTTGTTGATTTAGCAAAATATTTTCTTAATTTTACCCAAGCTGAATCTTGTGGAAAATGTGTTCCTTGTCGTGTTGGAACACGACAACTGCTTAACCTATTAAAGAAAATCACTAAAGGAAACGGAACAATTGATGATTTTGAATTATTAGAAGAATTAGCCCATACTATTACAGAAGGATCTCTTTGTGGTTTAGGAAAAACTGCTCCTAATCCTGTTATTACTACTCTTACCTATTTTCGTGATGAATATCGAGCACATGTCCTTGATAAGCGATGTCCTGCAAAAGTTTGCAAAGATTTGTTTGTTTATCAAATAGATCCCGAAATCTGTATTGGTTGTGGAATATGCACCAAACATTGTCCTGTTGGAGCTATTAGTGGAGAAAAGCAAGAACCACATAGTATTGATATTACAAAATGCATCAAATGTGATGTTTGTTATACGAATTGTCCAGCAAAAGCAATAAGAAAAATAGACAAGATGGCAATAGAAGATAGCCAGTAAAAATCAGCATTTAATTATCGATGGTAAAAGAGTCGATTATGAAAAAGGAAAAACTATCCTAGAAATTGCACAAGATAACGATATTCATATCCCAACATTATGTGCACACGAACGTTTACCTTCCTTTGGAGCATGTAGACTTTGTTTGGTGAAGGTTCATGGTACAAAAGGTTTTCGTAGTTCCTGTTCAACACCAGCAAAACCTGGCATGGTTATAACAACAAATAATTTAGAAATTAAAAAACTGCGCAGGGCAATTTTTGAACTTATTTTATCTGAACATCCAAGTAGTTGTTTAATGTGTGAGCAAGCAGAACATTGTGACAAATATAATTCTGGTGTTATGAAAGCAGGATCTATAACAGGTTGTAATACTTGTCCAAATAAAGAATTCTGTGAATTACGAGAAGTTGCAGAAGAGCTTAATTTCAAAGCCATCCGCTTTCCACTTTTCTATAAAAACCGCCCTCTGGAAAGAACTGATCCTTTCTTTGATCGAGATTATAATCTCTGTATTCACTGTGGACGATGTGTTCGTGTTTGTCAAGAGGTGGAAGGGGCATCTATTCTTGCTTTTACCAAAAGAGGGCATGAAACAAAGGTGGGAACAGCGTTTGAAAAACCACATATTGAAACTGACTGTCAATTTTGTGGAGCTTGTATTGACGTCTGTCCTACTGGTGCTTTATCTGCTCGAGGACAAAAATGGTATGAAGATCCAGACGAACGCATAAGCACAACATGTATGCTCTGTTCAAATGGTTGTAAATTCCAAATGGATGTTAAGTGGGGTCGAATAGTTGCTGTGAGACCCGATCCTGAAATTGAAACGGTTAAAACAGGTCAATGTGTTAAAGGTAGATTTTGCATTCCTGTCTTAATGAATAGTACAGATAGATTACGGTTTCCAAGAATTAAGCGAAATTTCAAACTTTATCCCACAAACTGGGACGAGATAACACCAATAATTGCAGAAAAATTAGAATCATATCCACCGTCAAAAATTGCCTTATATTTATCTCCTTTCCTTTCTGATGAAACGGAATATGTTTTCCAAAAATTTGCACAAGAGCTTGAAATTGGAAACATTTTCAGGAAATTAGAAGATCTCCAACAAATTAAGAAAAAAGGATCAAACTCCTCTATACAACTGAAGCCTTGCCTGGACTTGATTCTTATCCGTCCTTAGAGGAAATTTTTCTCCAAGAAGTATTTCCCGCCAACGGGTATGATTACGCAACGCTACTTCTTCCAGCAGCAGCATTTACAGAGGAAAATGGTACTATAACTACTAAAAAAGGTCCTATGCCACTGAGAAAAGTAGTCAAAGCACCAGATTTAGCATTAGAGGATTGGAAAATTGTTGCTAAAATAGCTCATGAGCTAGGCTTCTCGGGTTTTGATTTCCTTGATTATCGAGAAATACAAGCTGAAATGAAACGATCAAATTACGAACCACCCTTACGTGAAGTGGATAAATATTGTTTGAAATATCGGGGAACCGCAATAGCTGATAAGGTTCCTGATTTTAAACTTCTCCTAGACGCTAGAAAAGGAGGCGATACACCATGGTAGATTACGAAAATTATCAAATTGTAGAAAAATATGAGGAAGTCCCGAATATTCATCACATAGAAATTTATGAACCTGATATTGCTCAAAAAGCTCAACCGGGACAATTTGTAATTCTTATGTCAGATGAAGTAAGTGAGCGTGTTCCATTATCAATTGCTGATAGTTCCAAAACCACTATTACCTTATACATCTTAGAACTTGGTGTTTCATCAGCAAAAATTGCACAAATGAAAAAAGGTGATAAATTCTATAGTGTTGTTGGGCCATTAGGAAAGCCAGCACAAATCGATACCTATGGAACAGTCGTTTTAGGTGGCGGTTGTTATGGTATTGGTGCAATTTATCCAATAGCGAAAGCATTGAAGGAAGCAAATAATCGAGTAATAACAATAATTGAGGCGAGGAGTGAATATCTTCTATATAATATGGATAAATTGCAAAAAGTATCTGATGAATTTTTCATTTCAACTTCTGATGGCTCAGCTGGTGAAAATGGGCATGTCCAAGATGTGCTTGATCGTCTAATAAAAGAAGGATATCGTTTCGACCACGCTAAATTTATTGGATGCACCTACATGATGATGAATTGTTCTCATATTACTTTTCCCTATCACATCCCCACTCATGTTAATTTGAATACTATAATGCTTGATGGCACTGGAATGTGTGGTTGTTGTCGTGTTTCTGTAGGAGGAGAAACTAAATTCGCTTGTGTTGATGGACCAGAATTTGACGGTCATAAAGTCGATTGGAATGAGTTGATGAAAAGAAAATCAGCTTACCTTGAAGAAGAAATGATTACTTATCAAAAGGATCCTCATATGTGCCAAGCACTTAGAACAATATACGTAGGTGATGAAGGTGTCAAAGAAGAAAAATAATCCTAAGAAAAACAATAAAACAAAAAAGAAAAAGGGGAAAAAAGACACAAAAAAGAAATCTCCTAAGAAATCAACAAAGAAAAGTCGACCTAAGAGACCCCTTCGTGTTAAAATGAATGAACAACCTCCGGAGATACGGGTCAAAAATTTCGATGAAGTCCCTTATGGCCTCACACCTGAACAAGCACAATTAGAAGCTTCAAGGTGTCTACAATGTGGTAGGCCAAAATGTGTAGAGGGATGTCCGGTTGATGTAAAAATCCCCGAATTTGTTGCATTAATAAATGAAGGGAAATTTGTGGAAGCTTCTTGTAAAATTAAGGAAACAAATGTTCTTCCAGCGATATGTGGTCGTGTGTGCCCACAGGAAACACAATGTGAAGCGTTTTGTGTTCTTGGTAGAAAAGGAAAACCAATAGCTATTGGTTATCTGGAACGATTCTGTGCTGATTATGAACGTTTAGGTGGTCATGTTACAATACCAGAAACAGACCCTCCTAACGGGAAAAAAGTTGCAATAGTAGGTTCGGGACCATCAGGTTTGACTGTGGCTGGTGATTTATTATTACTTGGTTATGAAGTGACGATCTTTGAAGCCTTTCATAAAGGAGGCGGCGTTTTAGCATATGGAATTCCCGAATTCCGTCTTCCTAAAGAGATTGTTGAAAAAGAAATTGACTATCTCAAACAATTAGGCGTTACTATAAAATATAATCATGTGATTGGGCGGATTTTCTCAATAAATGAATTATTACAAAAACATGGATATGATGCTGTCTTCTTAGGTGTTGGTGCAGGTCTCCCTCGGTTTCTTGGATTACCTGGAGAAAATCTTAATGGTGTGTATTCAGCAAACGAATATTTGACAAGATCTAATCTAATGAAAGCCTACAAATTTCCTGATTTTGACACCCCAATTATACGAGGAAACAAAGTAACAGTTGTCGGAGGAGGAAATGTAGCAATGGACTGTGCAAGAACTGCTTTACGATTAGGGACCAATAAAGTAATGCTAGTCTATAGACGTTCAAAAGAACAAATGCCAGCAAGAAAAGAAGAAATCCATCATGCGGAAGAGGAAGGCATAGATTTTAGATTACTTTCCAATCCGGTAGAAATTAAAGGAAATGAAAATGGTGATGTTGTTGCAATCCGGTGTCAAAGATATAAACTTGGTGAACCTGATAAATCAGGAAGGAAAAGACCAGTACCAATAGAAGGCGAATATTTCGAATTTGAAACTGATTTAGTAATAATTGCCATCGGAAATAACGCTAATCCACTTATACCTTCTACAACTCCAGATATTGAAACAAATAAATGGGGTAATATTATAACTGATGAAATGGGTAGGACAAGCAAAGATTTCGTTTATGCTGCAGGTGATATTGTTACAGGCGGCGCTACAGTAATTTCTGCAATGGGTGGAGGACGTAAAGCAGCAACTGCGATTCATCAAGATTTAATGGGCAAAAAAGCAGATATTCCCACAGCTTGTGATGATGAAGAAGAATAATTTATCGCTTTTATTTATCTTTTCTTTTTTATTTAACGATCCCTAATTTAATCTCGGTTAAAATACTTGGAAAACCGCGTTAAATCTATAAAGCATAGAGTAACAATAACTATGAAAATGAGTTTGTTATACTTTTTTACCTGCCCGGCATGTAAAAAACTCTTACCTTTATTTGAAAATCAACAAGGATGGGTAGACCAAAACGGTCAAATAAAGAATTGGTTGCCAGGTGAGGATTCAATAAAACTATCTGATAGAAACAACCTCCTCCCTATTACTCTATTTGATGCATTATGTCTAAAATGCGATATTGTATATACGGTTTGTTTTAGTGAATTTAAAAAAGAATATAATTGGAAAAACATGTGTTTCGAAGATCAAAAATGTGAAGCTATCCCAGGTGAAAAAATAATAAGACAAAATGGACTTATTAATGGAAGAAAGGTATATCATCTTTCAAATAACTGCCCTCGATGTAAAAACTCCCTTCTAACAGGCTCGGAATTAGCTGAACGCGTGAGATATCCAAAAAAGAGTACTGTATTACAAATTTTTCCTGATATGACTGAGGATAATCTAATAACTTGTCCCACATGTCAACAGGATATTTTAGAATATTACCAAGCAATAAGATATCACTAGATCGAGAAAAAAATATAGTAGGAAAGAATCAATGGGTATTTATGACAAAACATGGCATGGTAATAGGAAAAATTCTATCGGTTTTAGGCATGATAGGAATGGCTACAGCCTTATTGTATGGTTTTATTTGGGGTGATTTTCTAGGGGATGGAAACATTCTTCTTTCTATTCCGTGGGGAATAATCACCTTAATAGATATTTATATCAGCTTTGCAGTTTTTTGTGGTTTTATAATTTATCGAGAATCACATATCTTGTTAACACTAGGCTGGATAATTCTTGTAATAGTTCTTGGCAGTTTCACTATTTGCACCTATCTGTTTATTGCTTTCCATACCAGTAAAGGTGATTGGAGCATTTTCTGGCATGGTAAAAAACCAATAGAAGAAGATCCCAGTTCTTAAAATGTGAAAGTTTTTGATAAAGGAAGGAGATCTAAAATTATGGTTAGTTTTGAATTTTTAAGCTATTATTTAGCGGGAAATTTGATAATTTATTTGTTAGTCCATATTCCCCTAGATATTTTAGCATTTACAAAAAAATCTGGGAAAATAAAAGAACAAGCTCAAAGATTTCCCCCTTGGCCGGAGGGGAAATTTTTAGTAAAAATTATCACAATAGGAACAACTTTCTTATTTTGGGGGTTTATTTTATGCTGGCCTATTTTACATTGGGTAGGTTGGGATGATTTCCTTTTGTTCTTCAGTATTCAAATACCATATGTAGGTGAGGTATTTCAATATCTAGGAATGGTTTTCATTTGCTTGGGAACAATTATTGCTTGTTTAGGACGGATTGCTCGGGGTAGAAAAGCAATATCTTGGGGTGTACCTAAACAATTAACAACTACACTCGGTTTTCGTCTTGTTCGACACCCGCTTTATGCTTCCTATTGTTATTATTTTCTTGGAATCCCCCTAGCATTACTTAATGGACTATTATTGTTTATGCTTCCTGGAATAATCGGTTATTATCAAACTGCAAAATATGAAGAATGGATTCTTGAACAAGAATTTGGAGAAGAGTATCATAATTATCAAAGAAAAGTTGGGATGATTATTCCCTTTATTGGAAGAAAAAAGACAGCGAAAAAGAATTCTTCTAATAAAAATAGGAGAAAAAAAGAGGACATTTTGTAGTGAAATAGCTCTTGGGCTCACTTATGGTTCTGTTACCATAAATCCTAAGCACTTTATTGTTATTTCATAATTATTTTCCTGAAAATCGTTTTGTGTTAAGATATTGATGGTTTTGTATTCATTATCTTCAATAATTGTAAAAAGATTTTGTCTAGAGTAGGTTTCTTCTAAAGCTGGATTGTACACTACTACTTCTCGAATCAAGGCTTTCCCTTCAGAGCAATGCAAAATTATCTCAACATATCCTTCATTTTCTGAATTTGTAAAATAATAATTTGAGAAAACTGAAACATCGCCAGAATAAACATGAGGAAGAATAACGTAAAAAGATAATGGGATAATAATAAGGGTAATAAGTATGAGAGTGGTTGCAGTAATAAAAAGTGTTTTTTGGGATATTGACCTAGTTTTCCTCTTAGTTTGTAACTTAGAAGGTTCCGGTTCCTCTTCAATCATTTCTCCACAATAGGGGCAATAAACGGTCTTTATTGTCACGCAAATACCTCCTCGCCTTAAATAATGCGGTAAACAACTATTTATATCTTCATAAAAGAAAAATAATGTTATTTTATATACCTGATTAATTATTCCTTTTCACTTTTAAAGGCTTTTGTAATATCAATTTCATCAGGCAGATGAAGTACTCGTCCTTCCATCCCTCCGGCAATTGTTATTATTTCGCCACTAATATGCCCTGAAGCTTTAGCTGAGGCTAATACCACAATCATGTGTGCAACATCCTTTGTTTGTGCCATTTTCTTTAAAGGAACTGTCTTCAAGACATGTTTAATACCATTGGTATCGTCGAGGAATTTTTCTGTCATGGGTGAAACAGTCCACCCAGGTGAAACAACATTCACTCTGGCTAAACGAGCCACATTAATAATCTCATTTTTCAAGCTTTTTGCTAATCCATAAGCAATAGCTGCCTTAGCTGCGGAATAATCAGCATGGCCAGCTTCTCCAAAAACAGCAGAAGTGGAACCAACAAGAATAATACTTGCAGTCTCACCATCAAATTTCCGTAATTGTTGCACAAAGGAACGACAACATAAAAATACGCTATCTAAGTCTATTGCTAACGTATGTTTCCATCGATCAAAGCTCATTTTTTCAACTTCTACATATTCTTCAGGCCAAATGCCTGCATTACAAATAAGAATTTCTAATCTTCCTTTTTTTTGTTCAATTTTACTAAACATGTTAAGAACTTGTTTCTCTTCCGATAGGTTGGCTTGTATAACCATAGCTTGTTTACCAATTTCCTCAGCTAACGCTTCTGCTCTTTCTTTATTCGAATGATAATGTATGATTACTTCTACACCTTCCTGAGCTAATAATCGGCAAGTAGCGTCTCCAATACCTCCAGAAGCGCCAGTTACTAATGCAGTTTTACCTTCGAGTTCCAAATCCATATATTTCTTCCATCCAAAATCTATTGCATTTTATCTGATTATTTTTTAATTATCACAAAATAGACTCTTCAAATATATACTAAAAAGTCATTTTGCTTATTAACTACATCATTATAATTCTTTAATCTATTTCTCAGTTTAATATCCTTCTATTTTTAAAATCCAAGTGCATATAGAATTGCTTCTCCTACTTAAAATTCATTTGAAGGAGAAAAAATTGTAAAAAAGAAAAAAAGGCAGCTAAGTTACAGAATCGCTTTTTCTTTTTTGTATCAATTGGTAGGTTGAAAAATGATTTTTTTTTCAAATTTATTTTAAAATTATTAAAAAGAACATGAATTAATAATCTTACTTTATTAGAGGAATAAGCAAGTTGGAAGAAAAATCTTAACAATTTTTAAAAAACAAATCACTAAAACAAGAACTGTAAATTTGGAAAATAAGGGTTAAAAATTATAAATTTCAATTTTTACGATGCCAACATTTTGGATCAACCCCAAGAATATCGCCACCATAATACCATGCGTTTCCTCTGCAACCCCAACAGATGGAATTATATTCGCAATTTCGACAATCATTGGATAAATTGTCTGGGCTTCGTAACGGTTCTTTAAGTAATTGAGTTTTTTTATTTTCAAAGGCTCCTAGGAAATCGCTTCCTTTGACTTTGGTGAGGGCATGGCGAATCCGTGTACAAGGTGTTAATTCTTTATTTACTGTTAATGAACAAGTTGTACCGCAATAAAATTTGCTGACACATTGGGGTGTAACAGGCAATTTACTACCATAAATAAAATTGCTTCTAAATTTAAGGGCTTCATAAATATCCTGTGAACTAGGAATAAGAGATACAAGTTCAGGTATATCTACAACGTGTTTATAGGGAACAATACCAGAAATAATATCGTATTTCTCATATAATGTTTTGACGGTTTCTTGAAAATCTTTACCTGCTTGTTTTTTCGTAAAAGTCATGCAATTATAGAGTCTTTTAGCTGATACACCTTTTTCAAGCATCTCTTCAATGTTTGATAAAGTATTGCTAATAAAATCTGGAGATGATGAAGAAACTTGTTGATAAATCTCAGGATCAAGAGTATCTAAATGAAAAGAAACCATTCCTTGAGTGTCTGGGTCTATTAAAAAATCAATAATTTTAGGATCCGTTAGTAAATCACCAGTGCTCCAAATGTTATTTGTAATACCATATTCTCTGGCTTTCTCAACAAATTCCCAGAAATGGGGGTGTCTAACAGGATCTCCCCCTAACCATTCTATAGTTTGTACTCCTAAATCGTTAGCTTGTTTTAAAACATTGAATATGAAGTTTTTAGATAATTGTGTACCGGGAGGAACAGTTTGTCTAACATAACAAAATTTACATGCTTGACCGCAAGCAGTATTAATTTCAAATTGTAATGTATGTAATTTGACTTTTTTGAAATAGTCTTTCATTTTTGCATTAAAAAAATACCCTTGGATATCCTCAACAGTCATTTAGCTATTCCTTCTAACTGTAAATATAAAATCTGTTTGTTTCTGTATGAATTCATTAATCTTTTTTATATTATACTCCTTTAATATTAGCGGGATATAAATTATGTGATTAATTAGAAAGAATGGTGAAAATGATAGCAAATATTGATGACGATAAACAAACTAGTCCTACTCGATAACTTTTTTCCAGTCCTCTAATACCGGTAGTTTCTGACGGGTATTCTGTAATTTCTTCTCAGTTAAAGTTGCTGAAATAACCTCATCTTTGGTAGTTGCTTCAATAATGCTTTTACCACAAGGGTTAATGATCCGAGAGGAGCCGGGATAAAGAGTGGTGGTAGCAGTTGTTTCTTCTCTGCCTATTCTATTAACCACAAGATGATAACAAGTATTCTCTAACGCTCGAGCAGCTGCCAAGAGATTGAAATGTTGAACTCTAGCACTTGGCCAAGCAGCTGTAGTAAGAATAATATCTGCACCGTTTAATGCTAATTTTCGATACATTTCAGGAAAACGTAAATCATAACAAATCAATAACCCAATTGTTGCTTTATTCATGAAATTAACTGGTTCTGGCAAAATGTTTCCTGGGATAAAATGCTTTTTTTCTTGATTCCAGAGATTAACCTTCTGATAACTATAGATAGCTCCTTTAGCGGGTTCAATGATAAATCCAATATTTAATGCCTTTTTAGAGGCCATTTTTTTATTATGTTTATGAACCATGAGTATAGAACCAGCAATGCCAATACTGTATTCTTGACTTAACTTCTCTAAGCTGTTAATGGTCTCACTATTGTTTTTCTCTTCTGCCAAAACATCAAATTTATCATAACAAAAACCAGTAGTGAAGAGTTCGGGAACAACTAATAAGTCAATACTCTCTGTATAGTTAGCAAGAAGTTGTGTTATTTTTGCTAGATTTTTATCTTTCTTTCCCGTTATGACATCCATTTGATAGATTGCTAAGGTAAGATCTCGCATTTACTTTCACTTTAGAAGGTATTTAATATACAAATGATTTTTAAATTTATATCAGATATCTTAATCCACATAAAATACCTTGTAATATTTATAAAAAATAATCAATTATTAAAGAAAAAATACTAAAAAGAATTCTTAGCATAAAAAGAAGATTTAAAAAATGAAAAGAATTCCATTAAGTCTAGAAAAGCCACTGTGGCTCAGCCTGGTAGAGCGACTGACTTGTAGCTAGTAGAATTTCGATTCTACTTTTAAGATATCAGTTGGTCAAGGGTTCAAATCCCTTCAGTGGCTCCAAATACTATCCTATTTCTAAAATGCTAATTTCTGGTGATTGTATTTTTTTCATACATTTACAATTATTAATTCCTGTTATTCGCAATAAAGTTAATATTTTACTTAATAGGTAATTTTAGTGGTAAGTTTTCAGTCAATCGGTTTTATCATTATTGGACTGAAACTGTTATTCCTAACAATTACTAACTATTTGGACGCATGTTCCATGAATGAATTACAAGAATCCCATTTAAATCAAAAGTTATCACATGTCGAGCTTCAAGAAAAGGAACAACAAGCATTTTTTAGCCGTAGTAAACTTGTTTCCTTGGAGGAAAATATTCCCCAAGAATATGATGCTGGCGAAATTGATAAATTAACCTATGTTTTTAGGCGCATTGCTGACCAGCAAATCAATTGTGTTATTCGTTATTCTGGTCATTTTTCTTTACCTCGTTTTCGTCATGCGGTTGCTTTAACCTTTTATGCAGAACCGGTTCTTGGATGTCGATTTGTTCCTACTAATGATCGAGCTTATTGGCGTCGTCGTGATGATTTAGCTGACAAACAGCTCTGTCTTTTTGAAGAAACTGATGATATAGAACAAGCTATTGAGTCTTTTATAACTGCTCCTTGTGATCCAACAGAACACATTCCCTTACAGGTTGCTCTTTTTCGTTATGAAGATGGTGATGTTTTGTGTTTGAAAGTAAGCCATGTTGTTTTAGATGGAGGTGGTATTCAGGATTATCTCTCCTTACTCCAGCGATTCTATAAACGATTAGAGGTTGACCCGGCTTTCTTACCAGAACCTAATGTTAGTGGTCGGCGTGATTTGAAACAAGTCTTTGAGCAACTTGGTTTCTTTAAAAGAATAGGTGTTTTTTTACAATATCGGAGTCGTAAACCTACTTGGGCTTTTCCATGGAAAAGCACGAATGCTTGTACTCGGAAATTTACTTTACGACGGTTTTTACCCGATGCCTTCAAAGCTTTAAAGGAATATAGTAAGAAAGTTAAAGTCACTATTACAGATCTTATTGTCACTGCTTTTTATCGAGCGATGGCTCGAATTACTGATATTCCACTCGGGGAAAAAATGTTGGGAACTTTAAGTGTGAACCTTAGACCATATATGCCTAATTCCCAAGCAACTTCTTTATGTAATTTAACCGCTTCTTCTCATACAAAAGCATCGGTTGACTCACAAGAAAGCTTTAAAGAAACCCTCCAAAAGATTCATCGTTCAACACAGAAAATGAAACGGAAAGGGCCAGGTCTTGAAGCTGCATTATTTTGTCGTTTATTATTTAACATGAAATTCGGTAAAGCAAAGACAATTCTCAATAAAACTCTTGATGATCAATTGGATCTTGAAGCGACTTATCCCGTTATTACAAATATAGGCTTGGTTGAAAAAGAAAACATCAACTTTAATGGAGAAGTTGAAGTAGATGATTGTTATATTGTTACTCCTTTTATGAAAGCGCCAGGCTTTTTGATGGGTGTTATAACAGTCGGACAAACAATGGTTCTAAGCATGGGCTATTTTGAAGAGTCATATGACTCTTCTGTAGTTGAGCAATTTCTTGATTATATGGTTGAAGAATTAACTATTAAACGCTAACTGCTTCAGACTTTTCTCTTATTTCATTAAAATTGAAGAACAAAATGGTTTTGATGATTATTCTTATTTTATTTAAGCATTCGATTAAAGCTAAACTAACTATTTCAATATCAACCTTTTTTATTTTTATTTTTCTCTGATATCAATTTAGCTTTTAAGAGCTTTATCTTGTTAATCAAATTGTTACCAAAAGCTATCCACAATTGACCAATTATAAGTGGTAATAAACTCATCCCAATAATCATTAACCAGCCATAAAAGCCGGGATTTGTAATATGTAAAATATCATTAAGCCCTGGAATGTACGTCCCTGCTAGGAGTAAAATAATACTTAAGACAATTCCTCCCCACATGTATTTATTTGTGGTAATTTCATTTTTAAAAAATTTTGAGCCTTTGCTCCGTAGGTTAAAGACATGCCATAATTGAGCGAAACCTAAAACTAAGAAAGTAATTGTTAAAATGAATTCTTCAGGATAATTTGTAAAACCATTAAGTATTAAAAAGATAGATAATGTTGGTGCTGTAAGAATTGCTCCAAAAATACCTATAAATAACCAATTGTTTAATGTTATTATTGATTCATCTGCCGGTCGTGGATCTCTATCCATAATATTTTTTCCTCCTCTTCCAACAGCTAAAGCCAATGCTGGAAAAATATCAGTAATGAGATTAAGGTATAGAATTTGTAAGGGGGTAATTATTGGTAACTGAAGAAGTGTTAAAATAAAAATCAGAATAATTTCATTGAAATTACATGAGAGTAGATACATAGCAAATTTTTTGATATTATTAGCAATAACTCTCCCTTCTTCTACTGCAAGAGTAATTGTCTGAAAGTCATCGTCCTTGATAATTAAATCAGAAGCTTCTTTTGCAACTTGTGTGCCTCTTTTCCCCATTGCCACTCCAATATTTGCTTTTTCAAGAGCTGGCGAGTCGTTTACACCATCACCAGTCATCGCAATAACCAAATTTTCAGCTTGATACAAGTCTATTAATTCTAATTTTTGCTCTGGGGTAAATCTTGCAAAAATGTCTGTTTCCTTTACTTGTTCTTTTATCTTTTCATCTTTATCCGCTAGCTTTTCGATATCGCTACCATGCATTGTTTTTGGCGAATTTTCTACTAACCCGACCCTTTTTGCGATATTTTCTGCTGTTGCAACTTGATCACCAGTAACCATAATAACACGTATTCCTGCTTGTTTACATTTGAGAATTGCCGGCTTAACTTCTTCCCGTGGGGGATCAAGAAAAGCTATTAATCCTAGGAACGTAAGTTTTCCAAAAATTTCAATGTCTTTTGTGTTTGTTTCTTTATATGCAAAACCAAGTATTCTCAAACCTTCTTTAGCTAACTTTTCATTAATACTTCTGAAATTTGACCGTGTAGCTTCTTTAAGTTCTTTTTTACCATCTTTTGTTATTACTGATTCACTTGCTTCCAGTACTGCTTTTGGTGCCCCTTTTACTGAAACAAAAAATCTATCATCGTACTTATTTATTGCTCCCATCATTTTAATATCCACATTGAAAGGCTCAAGTTTTTCTTGGGGGTATTTTTCTTCTAATTTTTGCTTCCAAATACCTGCTTTCCCTCCCAACACTAATAGAGCTACTTCTATTGGATCTCCAAATCCTTCATATGCATGATCTTTTTCTTTTCTTTCTTGTAATTCAGCTTTATTACAAAATACTCCTGTTTGTATAATCTTCTTCAATGCAGGTATGTTTTTAATGTCTTGATTTTCCCCATTAATTTTAAACTCACCTTGAGTGCTTAATCCTCTGCCAGTAACTTTGATTTCCTTTTCATGAAGAATTATTTTCGTCCCTGTCATCTGATTCTCAGTTAAAGTACCTGTTTTATCTACACAAATAATATTAGTTGAACCTAATGCTTCTACTGCTGATAATTTGTTAATAATAGCATTTTTTTCAGCCATTCGCCACATTCCTCTTGCTAATGCAATTGTAGCAACAATCGGTAATCCTTCTGGAACCGTGGCAACAGCTAAAGCAGTTGATGATTCAATTAAATGTATAATTTCTCCTCCTCGTAATAACCCGACTCCAAAAATTATTGCTGCAATAACTAAAGTAAGCCACAATAATCTCCTGCCTAGTTTTGATAATCTTCTAGTTAATGGTGTTTCTCCTTTGCTAGTTTTTTTAACAAGTGATGATATTTTTCCAATTTCTGTATCTTCACCAATCGCAACAACGACCCCTTCGCAGGATCCCCGGGTGATGACTGTTCCTTTATATATCATATTCTCTCTTTCAGCAAGTGGAGTAACTTTCTCAAGTACTTGATCTTTTTTGGCTACGGGAACGGATTCTCCAGTTAGAGATGACTCATCTACTTTTAGATTAGTTAAGGTGGTTATCCTAGCATCTGCTGGAACGATATCACCTGTTTTCAGAACAACAATATCGCCAATAACAATCTTTTGAGCAGAAATTTCCTTTATTTCTCCATTTCTTCGGACATTTGTTTTAATTTTAGTTAGCTCATAAAGCGATTCAATTGCCCGTTCTGCTCGGTATTCTGTGAAAAAACCAACTCCTGAATTGATGAATATAACAATAGCGATGGCAATACCATCAATATATTCTTCAAAAACAAATGATAAGATAGAAGCAATAATCAAAAAAGCGACTAATAAACTCTTGAATTGATTAAATAAGATCTGCCAAATGCTTGTTTTTTCCACTTTTTTTATTTCATTTGATCCAAATAATCTCTTTTGTTTTCGAACTTCTTTTTTTGTCAATCCTTTTTCTAAATCAACTCTGAGAATCTCTCGAATCTTTTCAGGTTTAATAGTCCAAGGATTTTGAAGTTCTGTAAGGATTTTTTCACCCTTTTTTGTTTGTTCCATATTATTGCTTTTTTTGGTGTTCATGTTCATTCCAATTTAAATTTGAAGGTTTTATCAATCTGCTTACTAATTATTTAAAATATCTTAATATTCAAGCTCTTTGTCAATAATTCTGTAAACCATTTAATTTTAAGAATGATATTAATTTAATATTTGTTATTAAGAATTCATAGTGGCTATTAAAAAACATACAAAATATTTCTATAGAACACTTAAGATAGTTTAAACAATAGAACAGGCTCTAATTTATTTAGGTAAGATACTGTTAAGAGTCCCTTTCTAAAGTAAAGGTTGAATTCTAAACAAGAGTACTGTTTTTAACGTTTCTGAATGTGATAAAATTGCCTGATCAAAACTTAACAATTTTACAAATGAATGATTTACATGGTTATATAACTTCCCATCAAGAATATTTTTGGAAAGGAGATAGTCAAATTTACGAAGAGGTGGGTGGTTTAGCTAAAATTGCGGGATATTTTAAAATGGTAAAAGAGGAACAAGAAGAAATTCTGTTATGTGATAATGGTGATACTATTCATGGTACCTATCCAGCGGTTCAATCCAAAGGAGCTAATCTTTTGCCTTTACTAAATTACTTAGCATTTGATAGTATGACGGCTCATTGGGAATTTGCTTATGGACCAGAACATCTTACAGAGTTCACAAAAAAATTGGATTATCCATTACTTGCAGTTAATTGTTATGACAAACATACAGATAAACGCGTTTTCCCACCCTATAAAATTATAGAGAAAAACAATCTACAAATAGCTATTTTAGGAGTAGCCGCCACAATCGTTGATAAAACCATGCCAAAAGAATTTAGTGAAGGAATTTATCTAACAAATGGCATAAAGGAATTACAAAAATTAACTAGGACATTGAAAGAAGAAGAGAAGATAGATTTAGTCGTTGTTTTATCACATATGGGTTATCCACAAGAATGCCGAATGGCAAAGATAATAGACAATATTGATGTTTTTCTAAGTGGACATACTCATAATCGCATGTATTATCCCTCAATCATTAATGATACAATTCTTATTCAGTCTGGTTGTCATGGTTCATTTATTGGGAGACTCGATGTAAAGGTAAGAAATAGGAAAATTGTAAATTATACCCATGAATTAGTTAAAATGGATAATACAATACCCCTTGATAAGGAAATGGATGAAAAAGTACAGTCACTCATGATAACTTATAAGGACAAATTGAATGAGCAAGTAGGGGAAATTAAAACACCATTGACTCGAGATAAAGTTATGGAAACAACAATGGATAATTTCCTATTAGAAGCACTTAAAGAAGCATCGGGAACAGATATCGCTTTCTCAAATGGCTGGCGTTATGGAGCACCAATACCAAAAGGCCCTATACGTGTAAACGATCTTTGGAATATCATTCCGGTTAATCCGCCCATATCCATTTGTGAAATAACGGGTGCAGAATTACTTGAAATGATGGAGGAAAATTTAGAACACACCTTTTCGAGAAATCCCCTAAATCAAATGGGAGGCTATGTAAAGAGATGCTCAGGAATAAATGTGTATTTTAAAATCGAAAATGCAGAAAATGAACGAATTCAAGAATTTTTTATTAATGGTAAGAAATTAAACCAAACTAAGAAATACAAAGCATGTTATGTGACAAGTCAAGGGATACCGGATCATTATGGTGACAAAAAAGAACACTTGGATATAAATGCCATTGATGCCCTACATCGTTATTTAGTGAAACATAAGGAAGTAAGAACCGAATTAAAAAATACAATAGTGCCAATATGAGAGTATTTAAAAAATAAATTAATTGGGTCATAAAAACAAGAAAATTGGCGAAGAGACAACTAATTTCAAGATTAATACTTCTACTCAAATAAAAATAACCTCTCAATTAACGAAAGATTCAAAAAGAAAAAAAAGGCAAAAAGAATACACCCATATGAAAAGTGGGTGGGTAGTCTAGCACGGTATGATACTTGGTTTGGGACCAAAACACCAACCAAGGATGCGTTCCTTTAGGCAAAACACCAAGTGGTCGCCGGTTCAAATCCGGCCTCACCCACCATTTCTTTTTCATTTATTTTTTTATCAATAATCTTATTTCTTAATTTCTCTTGGTTAAAGGAAAAAAGAATGTTTCATTTTGTAACAAAAGCTCCACAGTTAGAACATTTTGTTTTTCCTTCTTCTATTAACGCTCCACAATATTCACAATATCGTTCCTCTTCTTTGGTTGATGAATTTGAAGATTTAAATTTAATATCTTCTTGATATTCGGGTCCTAACATTTGATTATAAGCAATTCGTTCCTCTATTAGTTTCTCATAGTCTTTATACTTTCTTTTACCAATTATGGATTTAACTCCAACAAATATGAAGACCCCAGGTACAGCAACGAATGGAATCGTGAAAACTATCCGGAAAGCTAATGGTGGTCCAAAATCCATTCCAAATTGAAAAATAATCATCCAAATACTAACAGCAATAAAACACACTGCAAAAACCATCATAACAATAGCTATTGGTATGGGAAGACCCGGTATTTTCGAAAAAAGCCCCATTTTTTCTTGTTTCGTTTCAATATAGCACAAAGGACAGAGGGTTTTTTGAAAGTCGTATTCAGGCTGTTCCCATTCTCGAACACATTTTTCACAGATTTCTTTCCCACAGTCTTCACATAGATTTACTGCTCTTCTTTCTTTATGAAAATCACAATAGCTATCTCTTGTCATAAACCTCAACTTTTCTTGGTTGATTAGAAAGAAATTAACTTAATAACACTTAAATCTTTTTTCAATTTACTTTTTTATTTTTTAATCAGATAAAGATGAGGATAAATAATATTCCCTCATTAACGAAAATATAGTTTATTTCTTCCTTTTACGCACCATTCGGTATGAAGCAGCTTGAATTGCATCCTGAGCACTTGGTTTCCCTCTTTTTTCGTTCTCAATAAGATTCTCCAAGTCTTCGATTTCTTCATCAAGGTATTTTTGTGCGGAAATTTTTTCTGGTGCGGTTCGAGAAAGTGTTTTTCTCATCTCCATCATCATTTTTTTACTCTTTTTCCGATCTTTTTGCATCACTTGAGCAGCTCTTTGAACAGTATAGCCTGCAATGAGGTCAGCATCGATATTTTTCTCAAGTTCTTCTTTATTTTCTGTTACTTCTAATTCTTGTTCTATAACTCGAATACGTTCATTATCATTTTCATCTCTATAGCGGATTTGTACTTGTATTGGTATTCTTTCATCTTTCATCTTCTTTTGTGGTGAGAATTCAAAAGCTATTGATCGAGATTTTGTTAACCCTCCTAATGTTATTTCTTCACCTTTTTTCATCTCTGATAATAATGCCCCGACTCCACTAATGTTTGAGAATGCGATTCCTTCTGGTGCTATCACTTTAATTCGCGCATTTCTTCCTAGTATTTGATCACCAGCAATAGCTGAGAAACTCTCTTGTAATTCAGATAGGTCAGCATAAAATAGATCTCCACCGGTTATTTCAGGCATGAGTGCAAGTGTTTTCAATTCCAAGGATCCTTGTCCTTGGATTCCTACAATATCAAGTACTATTCCATTATTTTTCATTTCCATTGCTATATTCTCATAGAATTTCTTTCCTTGAGGACTTGCTCCTGATAAACTTCCAACTCCTTGATTAGCCATCCCATCAGTTAATAGAAGAATACGGCCTGTTCCAGAAGCAAGTGACATTATTCTTGCAGCAATAACAGCAGGTCCTAGGGCTGTTGACCCCATACTAACCATTTTGCTAATTGTTTGTTGCCAAGCGTTACTTGTAGTTTTAATAGTCATTTTTGGGAGGTGGTTTTTAATCCAACTATTTTGTGCAATCTTTTCTTCAAGTTTCTTAATATCATATAAGATATCACCTGATAATTGTTCTATGATTTCACCATCAGCAGAATAGATTCTTAAGGCAGTTTCAAATGTCACCATGCCAAAAATCGCATCCGCTTTAGCTTTCGAATAGGCTTTTAATGTTGAAATAAGGCTTTGTTTAACTCCTTCTAATTTTGCCCCACTCATAGAACCAGAAACATCTAAGGCAGCTATCAATGAACTCCCTTTTTTTTACACCTTCACCAAATTTTTGTTTTGTCGTGTCAGGTGGCACATACCATTCATAATTTATGTTAATATTACCTGGTAAATTTTCAGCATCTATTTTATTAATTGACCCACAGTATAAACATTTAAAATAGACACCGATTTTTTCATCATTTTTGATACTATTTACATTCGTTAAAATAGCTCCACAATTAGTACATATAATTGGTTTTCCTTTAATGGCTTCTTCACTCACCTCAAATTCATTAAAAGAAAGTTCCCCCACAAGGGGTATATCCTCTAGAATTTTCTCTGAAGCAGGAATTTTCTCACCTGTTTAGAATTTCATCATTTTTGTCATCGGAATCACTACTTCACAGAATTCATTTATCTAATATAAAGATATTTAATTTCAATAACCCTATAAAAAAAGAAATATTATAACAAAGGGCTTATCTTTACGACGTAAAAACCACTAAGTCGTGTTGTTTTTTTATTTTTCCTAAATTATGATAGTTTAAATAGATTTATTCAAGTAAAACTAATATTCTATTAAAATATATCCTATTTTTAAAAGAGATTAGCTAAGTACTTATGTTGAAAGTTCTAGAAATTCTTTGGAGAAGTAGTAAATTTTACATTAAAAAATAGGAATTCAGTAAGGATCCTGATAGAATTTTAGATAAAACTCAAAAATGGTGTTGAAAATATGGGTACACTCAAAGAATTTTTCACAAGCATTTATAGTGAGCTTATTATGCTTACACTCATTTTTCTTTTCTTTTTCCAAACAATTAATAGTTTCTTCACTGGAGTTTATGCGTTAAATTTTGCAATTATGGGAATAGGGCCGTATATTATTCTAGTCTTTTTTCTTCTTTCACCATTTCTATTATTAATCTTTAAACGAGACTTTCCACTTAGTGGATTATATATTACAGCTAGTTTCCTTCTTATCGCGCGAACATGCATGCTTTTTATTTCAAATACTGTTGCTATTTCCATTATTACTGGAGTTGGTGTTGCTGCTTTCTTCATTTTCTATCCGACATATTACCAATGGAATATTAAAACAGCTAAAACCCCACTCCATATTACAATGACGCAAGCAATTGGCTTAGCTTTAGGCTTATCAATTGGACTGAAAACTCTAGGCAGTTCTTTCGATTACTCAACGTACGGTTATGGTATCAGTATTTATGTTGTTTTTTTATTGATTCTTTTGTTAATGTTTCCCGGTTTTCATTTTTCTAGTTTGCAAAAAGAACAAAAGCCTTTAGAAACTGGATCATTTGAAGCTGTCGAAGAGAGCCCCTCCCAACAACCTAGTTTTGGAATCTTTTTCTTAATTTCAATGGGACTTTATGGCATTATTGCTATATTATGGTATGCTTTAGGTTATCCTTCTGCATTTAGTCGCTGGTCTAACGCTTCA
>JAYEJY010000058.1:0-5073 GCA_034660795.1 Promethearchaeati archaeon
CGATAATGTATGTAATAATTTAGTGATTGACTAAAACCAGGATTAATAGGCATTTCTAAAATTGGGTCAGCAAAAAGTTTCTCATATCCTTTTGCTAATAATTTCTTTTTTAATTCTAGCAGAGATTGTATACGTTTTTCTTTTGTTCTTGGAAGTGTCCCTTCTTTCACATTTGTGGGGACTATAACAATACCAGTATCTTTTGCTAAGCGAGGTATTACAGCATCAATATTGCTGTGATCTATACTTAACACTAAATCGATATTTTTTTGAGAAGCTACTAAAATCTCTTCCGAATCTAATGAATCTATACTTAATAAGAAATTATATTCTCCAGAAAATTTTTGTCGTAAATCAGGGATTATTTCTTTAATTTTATCAGGTTTTGGATTACCAGCAACTGCTCCTAAATCAAGTACTTCTGCTCCATGACGAAGAAAATAATCTGCTTTAGAAAAAATTTCTTCTTCAGATAATTCCGTAAAATCAACAATTTCAGCCATGATAATGGGCGGTCGATGCAAACCAACCGGTAGTTGGTATTCAGTACCAATATAAAATTCGTGCTCTTCTAAAGGTTTTGTTCGTCCATTAGTTAATATTGTTTGTAATTCCTTTTGTTTAATTTTTTTCAAGTATTTATCAGCAGGATATTTAGAACTTAATTTGAACGGAGAAATCTCTCTTAAAGTTAATTTAATATCACTTGCATATCTTGGTCCTTTTATAATTGGAATACCTAATTCTTCCGATAATGAAGTCATATCTTGTTGTACTAAACCTGGAATTAAGAGTAAATCATATTTTTGTAACTCTTTTTTGGTAATTGATTTTTTAATCAAATTTCTTGTGATAAAAGCAGCGATATTGACTGGGAGCACTTTTACTGTAACATTATCAGGAACATTCTTACGAACATACGATTCAGCCGTTTTACCTGTAAGTGCTAAAATTTTTATCTTAGTAAAATCTTGGAAATCTATTTGTTCTTTTGTCAAAAATTAATCACCCTTTAATCCATAACAAAACTGATATCATTACCCACTATTATTATTCTCGTAATAAATGACTGTTTAAATAGTCCATTATTTGATCTGGTTTTTCAAAAACTGTAACATTCTCATTTTTAGTGAGTTTCTCAACAGTTCTAGCCTCTCGAGGAGCGACAGTTATGGAAATGTTTTCTAAATAAGTTAATACGCCAAATCGACAATTACGGACGCATTCCAAACAACCTATACATTTTAGACGATTAATGCTCATTTTTCCACGTCTTTTTTGAATAGCTCCTTCTTTACAGGACCACATTACATCACAATCTTGACAATTTTTACAAGTTTCTGGATGTAACATCACTGGCAAATAACTCTCTACTTTCCCTTCTTTATAATCGGTTGGTATAACAATGATTTCTGTTTCAGGATTTTTCGTACCCATTAATGCTAAATTAGAAATTAAACTATCAGCAATACCATAGGTTATTTTCGCAACGGTATTCCCCGTGGCTGGACTAATAATAATGGCATCATATTTTCCAGCCCCCGCTTTTGCAGCAGTTGGAAAACTAGCGCCTTCATCCAATTCAAAAATAACATCATTGATGAGTTCAGAAAAAATTAAATCTTCTTGTTGTTTCTTTCGCCAATTTTTTTGGTATTTTTTGTAAGGATATTGCCCAGTTTCATCATTATTTTCATCTTGATATCCTAACCATTGATAGGTTTGAATGTAATCTTTTTGAAAAATATCTTCATTAAAATAGGGCTTCTCTCTCACTAAATCTACATGCATCTTTAATTTAGGTGTTGGTTTTTTAAAAACACCATAACATAATGCTACTTCATGACCGGCCTTACTAAAAAACAAATCTAATTTTATATTCTCTTTTCTGAGTAATTTGCCTATTTCAAAAAGACTCTCAAATAACCAGCATCCTGCACCTGTTATACCCCAGGCAATACGTTTCTTCATTATTTTTTGATTGCTCCTTACAAGAACCTTCCAAGATTGCTAAAGTTGTTTTAGATTTCCTAATAGATAAATGTTTTTTAAAAACTAATCAAGAGAAATATTAAGAAAAAGACTTTCCTAGAAAAAAACTAAAAAAATCTCAAATTTTCAAAAAAAAACAAAAAAATACCGAAAAAAAACCTAAAAAAAGACAGAATATTTGACTGCTTTAATTATTAAAAATATATAAATTGAATAAAAAAATAAAAAAAATTGACACTAAATTAGGTAAAGGATAAAATCTTGTCAAAATGACAAGCATCAAAAAAAGTAATTGTAACACAAGTAAGATTTTTAAGGAAAGAGATACAGCTTTAATATTGTCATTAAAGCAATTGTTAATTTTCATGACAATTTGTTTCCATTAACTACGCCGAGGATACTAAATTTGTGCGCAAAATCAACGATAATCCAAAATAAGCGTGAAGGACTCAAGTTTTGTAAAATTTGTCAATGCATTGTTGAAGATGTTGAAGAACATATGAAAAGGAAACATCCTGAATATGCAAAATATTTGAAGAAAAGGGAGAAAAAAGAAAACTTGAGTATTTGTGGCTACTGTGGTAGCGTTGTAAAGAATTGGAGAGATCATGTACAAGAATATCATCCCGAGTTAATTGCAAAATATACTCGTAAGAAAAAACCTGAGAAAAAAGAGGAAAAAGAAGATTTAACTGAAATGTTTAATCTTTAGGTTAAACTCTTTTTCATCATTATTTTTTTTACTGAAATACATAGTACCTAAAGCAATTAGGATCTTTTACGTAATAATTTCATAAGAATTCTTGGTAGCTGATCCATGCTTTTAACAGGCATATATCTTCCACGACCTATTCGTGCTAAATCTCTGCAAACTTCTTCTCCCCATAATTTATCACTGGGTAATCCTAATACATGTAAATTATAAAATTTCTTAGCATAAGGACGTGGATCTTCACCACGATTGAAACATCCGTCAGTTATTAACACGCCGAATTTTTCTGTTCGTTTATCTTTATTTAATTCCTTCAGGCCTTTCTCCAAAGCGTCTGAAATATTAGTATATCCAGCAGATTCACTTTCTAAGACACGATCAATTAATTTATTTGTTTGAATATTTTCATCCATTTTTTTTATGATAGTGGCTTTTGTATTAAAAAGAATCACCGCGAATTTTTCCTTAGCTAAATGGTATGCCAAAACAGCAACAGCTAAGGCCGCGTTTCTAAACTTAGGACCATATAACGATCCTGAAGTATCAAACATAAGCACACCAATGTTTTCTCTGCTACGACGTTCAATTGCTGTGATATCAGAATAACTAATATAACGATTTATCAGATATTTTTCAATTAATTGATCCATATCAAAATCGCTTAAACCAGGTTGATATTGTGTTCTTACTTGAATATCTCCTTTTAATCCCTTCCCAACTATACGATAGGATGATTTTAGAACTGATTTACGAGCTAATCGCCGGTAGATTTTCCGATATTTTGGTTCAAGATTACTTCGGAGCATGAAAAAGAGTTCAGGAGCACTTCCCTCACCCCTGGCAGAACGGCGCTCAAGCATTCGAATGCCTTGATCAGATTGCATAGCTTCTGCAACAGCATATTGATTACTTTTAGCTATACCTTTAATTGCAGGAATATTATCATATTCCATTGCTAATTCAGTCATTTTTTTGACTTTTGGAAAGCTCATATTTTTAGTCATTTTATTATAATCTTGGGTTGTCCTATTACCTGAAATAATCTCCATTTCAACTAATTTTTCGGGACTCATACGACCCATTTGAGGAGGAGATTTGGTTCCGGAAACGGGCATTTTTGTCTCATTTGGCCCGAAAAAATTTCCCAATCACCTTCCGCACTATTTCCTCAATGATCTTCTCAAGTGGTTCATCAATCCCGTCTTCAATTTCCACTTTGGTTGCTAAAGCCATTGTACTAATATCAATCCATGTTTCTAATGTCCGTTCATCAAATTTATTAATAATTGAGGCAAGGTCAATAGCTCCTCTAATACTAGCACCACGTCGTAATTTTGTAGATTCTCGAGATTCTCGAATTATTGCAACAGAATAATTTACAATTTCATCTGGTAAACCTTCAATTTTTTCTCTAACAATTTGGCGTTCTTCTTGTTCTGTCTGATAATCCAAACGAATCCAAACAAAACGATCTTTAATGGCTTCCCCTAAAGGGGTTGTTGCAATAAATTCTACTGGATTTTGGGTAGCAATAATGAAGAATCCTTCACTTGCATGAACTTCCCCTAATTTTGGAATAACAATATGCCCTTCATCCATTGCTGACAACAAAACATTTTGTGTTGCTTCAGGGCAACGATTAATTTCATTTGCAAATAAAATCGCCCCTTTTTCCATAGCGCGCATCAATGGACCTCGAACAAAAGATTCGAATGTATAACCTTTTTCTAAGACTACAGGAGGATCAAAATGACCTACTAGCTTATCTGGATGATAACGTTCGTCTCCATCAAAACGGATAAAATCGGTATTTAAATAAGCCGCAAGAGCATGTGCTAATGCTGTTTTCCCTACACCTACTGGTCCCTCTAAAAGTACATGACGACCAGCTGCTTTTGCAGCTAATGCTTTCATTAATTCGTTTGTTCTACCTATTATACCATATTGTTCTTTAATTGCTTCAACCGATTGTGTTAAATTTGATTGATCAACTGCTTTTTTAGACATAATATTCATCTCAATAATTAAAGACCATAAATTAATACTATCTGTCTTCTACTAATTAAATCTACTTCCAGACATTGAAATTCGCAACTCAAGTCTTAAAAAGTTTTTTATAATCTAACAATTACTAACCAAAATTAAAAACAAACTCATTTTTTAAAAGTTTGTATAATATTATATGAGAACATAAAAGGTTTAGAAAGGTAAATAAGAAAAAAAAATTAATTATATCCAAATACATGGTTTGTGAGGTAAAATAAATGATTGCTCTTTCTAAAATGCAAAAATGGTTTAAACAAGAAACAGAAAATAGTGTTAAAAAAGTACGAAATGAAATCACAAAAAAAATGCAAAATATCAATTCT
>JAYEJY010000059.1:0-5070 GCA_034660795.1 Promethearchaeati archaeon
TTAGCACACTAGCAGTAACAATTGTCTTTAAATTTTTAGCAATTTCAATAGCACGGGGAACAAAATCATTTTTCGATAGTAATAAAGCTACAATAATAGGTTGTTCTTTTAAAATAACAGCTTTATATGACCCTAATTTGAGA
This sequence comes from Promethearchaeati archaeon, assembly GCA_034660795.1. Classification (GTDB taxonomy): domain Archaea; phylum Asgardarchaeota; class Heimdallarchaeia; order JABLTI01; family JABLTI01; genus JAYEJY01. The sequence continues at coordinate 144 of JAYEJY010000059.1, forward strand.
ACTTCTTCAGCGTACTGTTGTTCACGCATCCTTCGAGAGAAAAAAATTAGCCTTTTTTGAGTTTCCTTATATGCAGTTAATGTAGAAACATGTGGTTGAGATCGTAGAAAAGTTCCAGAACTTTCTAAAGAAGTAATATTAAAAATAAAACAACCCCAAATAGTGATATATTCAACAATTCGTCCTTTTTTCTGAATAAGATTATTATCAAACCATTCACTTATTTGGAATAAGCCTTCACCAGTTTTTATTGAATATTTTTGTAAAGTGAGTGATTCTTTTTCAGGCAATAATTGTTCAAGGGATAATTCTTTATGAAGTTGATTAATTGTAAGTGAATCTGGCAAATCAGCTTTTGAAGCCAAAAATAAAATTCTAATTTTATTAGGAAGATCTCTTAATTGAATTATCAGTTTTTTATTTATCGTAAGTTGTTCTTTTTTAGTTGAATCAATAATATAGTAAAGGGCATCTATTTTCTTAACAAATCGCTGCCAAAATTTATTCTCAATATATTGTCCGTTCGTTTCTAAATCCCAAGTTAATATTGATAAGTTTGCATGAGAATAAAGAGTCATCTGAGATATTTTACTTATGGAAGCTTCAATATAATCATTTGTTTGTATCAATCTGTTTATAAAAGTAGTTTTTCCTACTCCAGATAAACCGATTATTGCTAAGAAGATTTTTTTTTCGTATGCATCAGATATTGATGACTTGATGAAATTCATATCTTTCACTTCAGAGCATATACTATATTAGCCTATCAGTTAAATAATATCTTAATTAAACTAAAAAATTATGGAAAAAGGCTAATTTAATAAAAAAACATACTAAAAAGGTAAAAAGAAAAATTCATTCGCTACCTTCTTCACTCATGAATTTCTTTAAGCGAGCTAGTTCACGTAACATTTCCATACGTAAGCCCCTAATACTTTGATCTTCCTCTGAAGCTGCAGCAGCACTTATTCCACCACTACCTGTAGGAACTGGAGGTGGAGCCATATCGGATGTTGTTGGGGGAGAAGGGGCTTGTTTTTTAGGTTTTGAAGAAGGAGGTGCGGAAGGTGAAACAGAGGGGGGTGCTATCGTAGGGGGAACGACTTTTGTAGGTTCGCTTTTAGGACCTTCGGCGGAAAATTTTGGAGGGGCAGGAATTGGTGAAGATGGTTTCTTAGGTTGTTTTCCGGAAGGGGGAGCTTTAGGGGGGCCAGATGGTACGGAAGGAGCTGAAGGTGGAATCCCTGGTGTTTTTGAACCTCCTGAAGGTGGGGGTGGAGGAGGAGGAGTTTCTTTCGTGCCCTTTTGAGGAACAGGACTTTTTGGCATAACTTCGCCTCGTAATCGATCACGACTTTGTTCCAAGGTTTTTGCTAGTGAATCATATTCTTGAGCACTTGAACGTCTCTTTATATCTGAATCGATTTTTGAAATACGAGCTTTATATCGATTTTTAAGTGCTTCAGCAACTTGAGGTCGTATTTTCTTACTTCTTCGTGCATCTTTTACTGCAGACATTGCAGTACTAGCTGCAACACGTTCAATTGATAAAATAGCCATAACTTCTTTGGGATTTGCATCTGCTGGAGTTTCAGTAGAGGCTTCTGAAGTAGTTAAAGCCGCCAAAGATGAAATGTCTACACTTTTTTTTCTCCGAGTTAAGATAATTGTAAAAATAATGATTGTAATAATTAGGAGGATACCCCATCCTAAACATAAATATAGAAATAAATTCCAAAATGCGCCCAAATTAGGCCATAATTTATCTACGAAATTAATAATTGTCAATTATTTTTGCCCCTTATGTATTGTTTTCTATTTAGTTTTAAGTTAAAAAGCTCCTTAATTATGTTATTATTAGGAATACTTTTCGATTCTTATAAGACCTTTGTTTAGGGATTAACTGAGGTCTGTTTCCTATCGAAATATTTGTTTTTCCTTTATTATTATTTTTGTTCTCGGCATATAATAATAAATCGATTAAAAGGATTATTTATCTTTAAAAATAACATAAAAGTAAGAAATATTTAAAGAAATAAGAAAAAAATAACTAAAGGGAGCGGAAAAAATGCCCCAGGAAAAGAAAAAAAATAAAATTATTCAAGAAATATCAGATAAATATCAATATTGCCAGAAACTAGTTCAAAGATTTGTTTCTAATTTTGGATTAAATGAAACTTTGAAATTAATTAAAGGCTATGAAAAAGAACCGCTCCAAGGAATACGAGTTAATACACTAAAAATTTCAAAGAGGGATTTAAAAAAACGGTTATCAAAGAAAGAATTTATTTTAAAAGAATGTAAATGGTCAAATGCTGGTTTAATAATTAAAGGAGGAAAATATCCTCTAGGTGCAACTACTGAATATTTAGCAGGTTATTATTTTATACAATCACCAGCATCATTGTTACCTGTAGAAATACTGAATCCTCAACCCGGAGATTTTATTATTGATTGTGCTGCAGCACCCGGGGGAAAAGCAACACACATTGCACAAAAAATGAAAAGCAAAGGAACCCTACTTTGCATTGATATATCAAGAGAGCGGATGAAAAGTCTTAGAGCAAATGTTAATCGCTGTGGTATTACTAATGTAATATGTGTTAGAAGAGATTTCAAAAAATTTGCTAATACAAATCTGAAAGCAGATAAAATTCTTTGTGATGCACCATGTTCAGGAGAAGGTTTGCTAGCTATTGATAAAGAAAGACGAAAAAAGGTAGCTTTAAATGATATTCGGAGATTAGCTCAATTACAAAAAGAATTGATTCAAACAGCTGTTTCTTTACTAAAAAAGGAAGGGATACTTGTTTATTCCACATGTTCAACAGCAGTAGAGGAAAATGAAGAAGTAATTAATTGGGCTTTACAAGAATTTCCTTTAAAAATTGAAGAAACAGGCTTTCGCGAATTTTCTAAGGGACACATAAAATTACCAGAAAAGACATACAACACAGATTTAGAAAAAGCAATACGATTATATCCTCAAAAACATCAAACTGAAGGATTTTTCATCTGTAAAATGCGATTTATAGGAGATAAAACATGATGATTAATTTCCGAAAACCAACGAATGATGAAAAAAAGATTATCATAAAGGAGTTGAATTATTGGGTTGGCCGGACACACACAAAAACATTTCTTGAGAAATTTACACTCATAATAGCTGAAGGAAACTGGAAAGAAGCATTATTAGTAGAAAAACAAACAGCTCAAAAATTATTCAAAGAAGATATTGAACCTTATACAATTGGATTAGGATTGGGAGAGTTTAAGAAGAATAATTTCTTATTAGGACTTCCCATTGGTAGTTTCTTAGTAAATAAAACAACAAAAAAAGCGATTGTTTCTAAAAAAGCAGAACAATTGTTCTTATACCAAAATAACCTATATTGCCAAGCTTTCAAAACATTTCCAGAATCAATTAATAAAAATGATAAGCTCCTCATCATTAATCAAAATAATGATTTTCTTGGTATTGGGAAATTAATTATTGAACCATTTAAGGTTTTTTCAGAAGAATATAGGAAGGATATAGCAGTTATAAATTTGATAGATCTAGGGTGGTATTTACGTAAAGGAAAATAAAAGATAAGTTAAGCTTCTTCCTTCTCTTCAGAATCGAATTTAAAATTCTCAATGAAAGTGATTTCTTTCTTATTTTTCAAATTCTTATGAATATTTTGTGCGATTCGTACTTTTCTAAGTTGAAGGTAGGGGTCTTGCGTAATAATCTCCTCAGGCATTGTAATGATAACCTTATTTTTTTCATCTTTAATTGTAAATTTTGAAAGATCAATACCACTCATCTGATGATCAATTAAAGCTTTAATTTTTTCTATTGTTTTTGATATTTTCTCTTTGATATTAATTTGATAGACAATTGTTTGCCCAACAAGTGGATGGTTAAAGTCAACACGCACACGCCTGCTTCCAAGTATATCTACTATTGTCCCCGTTTGATTACCCCAAGTAATTCTTTTTCCTCTTTGGGGGTCTATACCTTTACTTTTAAGGTCTTTATAACTTACAGAGCGTATTTTATCCCTATCATGGAATCCAAACGTTTCTTCCGGGGGAACTTCAACTGAAAATTCATCACCAACTTCATGATTGACGACCTCTTCGTTAATGCTTTTTACAAACATATTTTCATTCCCGACAATCATTAAGCGAGGACCATATTTGTGTTTTTCATCAAAAATACCGTGTTTTTTGGCTTTTTCTTCATCTGTTGTTTCTATTAATTGGTTAGTTGATTTCACTGTGAGATCAAATGAGATGCGAAGAAAATCGCCTTCATTTATTGCTACCATTTGAAGCACCAAATTTTGATTAACTAGTCTTCAAGAAAATGATTCTAAAGGATATATTCAAAAGATTTTTGTTAAATCAACAAAAAATAAGTACTATTTGAACAAAAACTTACTTAAATAGATTGAATAAGTTAGACTCTAGGTGGATGTTTCTGAAGTTCTTGCTCTTTAGACATTTTTTTCAATTGCTTTTTTGTATATTTTACTTTAATTATTCCATTTTCTAATAATTTGGCATTTTTTGTTCTAACTGAAACATAATCTCGATAGCCAATAGGTACTCTTTTATCAAATTCAATAACTAAAAAATCAATGGCAATTTTTTGATATTTTTCTCTTTTAACCTTAGCTATCTTGCCTACTAATTTGTCATTAATATCATAGACATCTTTGTTTTTCAGCTTTTCAGGGGTGATCACTTTTGTCATAGTCATTCTACCAATAAAAGTCAAGGATTTTTGTAAATTATGATAAATGTATATCTTAATTAAAATACTTTTTACTAAAATGATTTACTTTTGCGGTAAAATATTACAAATTAAGAACTATCGAAAAAAGAAGAATAAACAAAGAACAAAAGAAATTAGAAAAAGACGCAATAATAGGAACGG